>JBPYFG010000145.1:0-3308 GCA_051986365.1 Xanthobacteraceae bacterium | reverse complement strand
GGCAGCATCATTGCCAGCGCAACGTCCGGGTGGGCGGTGAATCGCGGCGGCGCGTTCCGGGTGCTAATTCCGGGCTTCATCCTCGGCGGCATGTCGCTCGCCTGGTTCGGTCAGGCCACCACATCGGTGGCAATGCTCAGCGTTGCGTCTTTCCTCGCCGGCTTCTTTGTCGGCGGCACCGGTACCGGACTGATCGCAGTCGCGGCCGGCATGTATCCGACCTCGATCCGCTCCACCGGCATTGGCTGGGCCATGGGCATGGGCCGTGTCGGCCAGGTATTCGGTCCAATTATTGCGGGCGTGATCGTCGGGCTCGGCTACAAGGTCGGCGGCATTTTCTACGCCGCCGCGGTGCCGTGCTTCATCGGCGCGCTGTTCTTGGTGTTCCTGTATTTCGCGCGTCCGGTGATGGAGGCCGATGCCGCCATTACGGCCGCGCCGGCGGAGTAACCCGGCGCAGCGTCACAATCCGAGTAGCCGCGGCAGCCACAGCGACAGCTGGGGCAGATACGTGACCAGCATCAAGACGGCGAACATCACGCCGTAGAACGGCCAGATACGGCGGAGCACTTGTTCGATAGTGACGTCGCCGACCGCGCAGCCGACAAACAGGATCGCGCCGACCGGCGGGTGGCACAGCCCGATGCCGAGATTGAGCATCATGATCATGCCGAAGTGAACTGGATCGACGCCGAGCTTGAGCATCACCGGCAGAAGGATCGGCGTCGAGATCAGGATCGACGGCGCCATGTCGACGAGCGTGCCGAGCAAGAGCAGCAGCCCGTTCACCAGCATCAGGATGACGTATTTGTTGCTGGAGATCGCAAGGAAAAACGCCGTGATCTTGGCTGGCATCTGAGTGAGCGCCATGATGTAGCCGACGCTCGAGGCGCAGGCGATCAAGGTCAGCACCATCGCCACCGTGCGCATGGTCCGGTGCACGAGCGCCGGCAGATCACGCCAGCGGTAATCGCGATAGACGAACATGGTGACGAAGAAGGCCCAGACGCAGGCGACCGCGCCGGCTTCGATCGCGGTGAACACGCCGGCAAGAATGCCGCCGAGAATGATCATCAGCGTGATCAGGCCCCACAGCGCCTCGATGGAAATCTTGACCGCGTCGCGCAGTGGCACCGCGGTGCCGCGCGGATGGCCATCGCGATAAGCGATTACCAGACAGAGCACGACCAGCGCGAAGCCGAGCAACAGACCCGGAACTACGCCGGCCATGAACAGGCTGATGATCGAAATCGTGCCGCCGGTTGCGAGCGAATAGATCACCGCGTTGTGGCTCGGCGGCACCAATAGAGCCTGCACCGAGGCCGAAATCGTCACATTGGTTGCGAAGATGCGCGGAAAGCCGCTCCTTTCCATTTGCGGAATCATGACCGAGCCGATCGCGGACGTGTCGGCAACGGCGGAGCCGGAAATGCCGCTTAAGAAAGTCGTTGCCACCACATTGACGACCGAGAGGCCGCCGCGCACGCGGGTGAAGCCGACCAGAACGTCGGCGAAAGCCACCAACCGCTTGGCCATGCCGCCTTCGGCCATGATCGCGCCCGCCAGCACGAAAAACGGGATGGTCAGCATCGCCACTTTGCTCACCCCATCGGAGATTTTCAGCATCACCGCTTCGAGCGGAATGCCCATCCAGAACGCGCCGGCGATCGCCGCCATAGCCAGCGAATAGGCGATCGGCATGCCGATGACGAAGCACGTCAACATTGTCGCGAGGAGGACCAAAATATCCATTGTCGCCCCATCCCCTCGCTTACTCGAATGCCACTGCAACGCCGTGTTCGCCCCGCACCGGCTGTGGCGGCGGTCCAATAACAAGTCGCTCGAACACAAACAAAAACAAGATCGCGCCGCCGATCGGGATCGGCAGATAGGTCACGCCGACTGACAGCGCCGGAAAATCAGCGATGGAATTTTGCCAGGTCGCGGCGACGAGCTTGATGCCCCAATTGATCATGAACAGCGCAATCAAGGCCATCAGCAGTTCGACCAGGAGCGCCATGATTTGCTGCGCCGCTGTCGGCAATAGCGAAACGAAGAATGAGACCCGCATATGCAGTCTGACGCGGTAGCAGGCGGCCGCGCCGAAGAATGTCAGCACGATCATGAGCAGTACTGCCATGGGTTCGGGCCACGACGCGGCGCGGTTGAGCACGTAGCGGGTATAGACCGCCCAGGGGATGACGGCCGAGATCAACACCAGCGCGACGCTGGCGACGATGACGCAGACGTCGTAGAGCATGTCCATCAGTCTGCGCAGCGCCGCCTTAAGGGATTGCGCATTCATGACCGATTCACTGGACTGCTGACCGCCGAATTCAGCTGGCGGCTTGGATGCGTTTGATCAGTTCGGAAAAACGCGGGCCGTATTTGTCCCAGACCGGCTTGACCGCGTCCTGGAACGGTTGCTTGTCGATGGTTTCGACGATCTGCACGCCGCCGGCACGCGCCTTGTCCATCGCCTGCTTTTCATAGTCGGCCCAGAACACGCGCTCCTCGGCCTGCGCTTCGCGGGCGAAGTTACGGATTAGCGCCTGATCGTCCTTCGACAACGAGTCCCAGCTTTTGCGCGAGAACACCAGGATTTCGGGCACGATCAGGTGCTCGGTCAGTGTATAATTCTTCGCCACCTGATAGTGATTGTCGAAAACGAAGCTTGGTGGATTGTTCTCGGCGCCGTCGATCACCCCGGTCTGCAAGGCGCTGAACACCTGGTCGTAGCCCATCGCCACGCCATTGGCGCCGAGAGCGTTCGCCATATCGACGAACATCGGATTGCCGATGACGCGAACCTTCAGACCTTTGAGGTCAGCGATCGATTTGATCGGATGCTTGGTGTTGTAGAAGCTGCGCGCGCCGGCATCCATCCAGCACAGCCCAACGAGGCCGGCTTTTTCGTTCGCGGTCACTTTGTCGAGAAGCTCGGTGCCGATGGCGCCGTCGATCACCTTTTGCATATGCGCGGTGTTGCGGAACAAAAACGGCAGATTGAATACGTTGAGATCATCGATTACCGGACCGATGGCGCCAACGCTCACCCGCGCCATCTGCAACGCGCCGACCTGCGCCTGCTCGATCGCCTCCTTCTCGCCGCCGAGTTGCATCGAGCCGAACATCTGCACACTGAGCCGGCCATTGGTTGCCTGTTCGAGTTTCTTGCCGAGGCTTTCCACCGCGGCAACGGTCGGATAACCGGGCGCATGGACGTCCGACACTTTGAGCGTCGTACTCGCTTGTGCGAAAGCCGGGATTTGCGCACCGCCGGCCACTGCCAGCGTGCCGGCCAAAGC
>JBPYFG010000144.1:0-5330 GCA_051986365.1 Xanthobacteraceae bacterium | reverse complement strand
GCACCACAGGACGCGAAACGCCAGCCGGCGTCTTCGCGGTCATCGAGAAGAACAAGGATCACCACTCGACCCTGTATGACGATGCCTGGATGCCGAACATGCAGCGCATCACCTGGAACGGCATCGCGCTGCACGGCGGGCCGCTGCCCGGCTATGCGGCCTCGCACGGCTGCGTGCGGATGCCCTACGATTTTGCGGAGAAGCTGTTCGACAAGACGCGGATCGGGATGCGGCTGATCATCTCGCCGAACGACGCGGCCCCGGTCGAGTTTTCGCACCGGGCTTTGTTCGTGCCGAAAGCAAAGGCCCTCGCGGCTGCTGCGGTGCGTGCCGGGTCGCTCGCTCGCGAGGCCGCGGAGGCCGCCAAAACGGCCGACGAGGCGAAGAAGGCTGCCGCGACAGCGGCGCACGAGGCAGCATCGCTCACGGCGTCGCTGCGCAAGCTGGAATGGTTCAAGCACCGCGCCGACGCCGAGCTTGCGTTCGCCGACAAGGCGCTCGCCGCCGCAAAGACGGACCAAGCCAAGGCGCGGGCCGAAGACCTGAAGCAGAAGGCAGCCCCCAAGGCCACGGAAGCGGGGGCGCAGCTCGACCGGGCCAAGGCCGAGGCGACGTCGAAGCTCGCCGCCGCGGCCGCCGCGAACGATGCCGCCAAGGCGGCCGAGACAAAGAAGGCCGATGCCGCGAAGGCGGCAAGCGAGGCGAAGCTCGCGCTCGAGCCGGTCTCGGTCTACATCAGCCGCGCGACGCAGAAGCTTTACGTGCGGCGCAACACGCATAAGCCGTGGCCGGGCGGGGGCGAGGTGTTCGATTCGACCATTGAGGTTCCGGTCACGATCCGCAATCCCGACAAGCCGATCGGCACGCATGTGTTCACGGCGGTGGCGCGCGACGGCGCGGCCCTGGGCGCGGGCCTGCGCTGGACCGCGGTCACGATCGACAACGGGGACGACGCCAAGGACGCGCTCGACCGCATTACCATCCCGCAGGATGTGCTCAATCGCATCGCACCGACCGCATTGCCGCGATCCTCGATCATCGTCTCGGACGAGCCGCTGAGCAGCGAGACCAACTATCGCACCGAGTTCGTCGCGGTGCTCAGCAACCAGCCCCAGGGCGGCTTCTTGATGCGCCGGCCTACGGTCAATGTCCCCGTTGCGAGAAACCAGCCCCAGGGCGGCTTCGTGATGCGCCGGCCTACGGTCGATGTCCCCGTTGCGAGCGGCAATTGGGGCAACGACGGCTCCGGCTTCTTTTTCCAGCGCAATTGGAACTCCCAACCTGCCACTCCGCGCGCCGGCCAATACTATATGCAACAGCGCTGGTAGTAGGACGAGCCCGTGCCTTCCCGACGACCTGCACCAGCGGCAGAGCCTTCCCCGCGACCCGTCGTGCAATGTCGATATTCGCCATGTGAGTAGTCGATCATCACAGTTGTCCGATGCCGCTGACGACGCCAACGGCCGCTTTGCAAAGCTATTCTGCGAGCGGGGTCGGGTTGGCAGCCGGCGGATCGATCCCAAACGTGTTAGCTGTCATACAGGTCATCGAAAAGCTGCCAATCGAAGCAGTCAACGCCACCAGACTTTCCAACCCCATCGCCTTTTCCGCAGCGGTATAGGTTTCGTCGCTGAGGCTCTTTCTTGCGAGAAGTTCGCGCGCCACGGCCATGCAAGTGTGCTCGCGCGCATCAGTCAAGCTGGGATTCCCATGCGCGTTGATCGCGTCAATGACTCCCTGCTCAATGCCAACGGCGAGCGAGCGTCGAACCTGCGCAAACCACGGATATCGAGCATTCCAGTGTCGAGCGACAACAAGATTCACAATCTGTTGCTCTCGCTGTGACAATGGTCCGGATGACAGAGAGGCCCGCAGGTTTTGGCAAGCCTCAAACAACCTCGGCAAGCGGATATAGGCATAATACGGCCCGCCCACGATGCCGCTGGATTGCTTGGCTGCGTCGTAGACGCGGGCCTGATCTGCATTCATGTCGGCGCGATCCAAGATTGCCATGCGGGCCATTCGTTATGCTCCCTCTCTGCTTTCATGCGCACGCGCGAATTACCACTAACTTGCGATTCGGCGGCAATGCGCCGCGCCTCCCATTGCTCGTCAGTGTCTTCGCCGTTCTGGTTGCACAACTTCTCTGCCGAACTGTCGAGGATCGAAGCACACCTGGGCGCTAAGCAGCTTAAAAACACTCAGAGTCTGATCACCGAAAAAAAGAAAGTTTTGTCGAAGTGTGACATCGCCGGGCCGCTTCCCGGCCGGCCTGATGCGGCGGCGAGCTACGTTCATGTGGAGGGTGCATCCTCGTGAGACCTAATCGCCATCTTTAGGGCCTTTTCGTCGATCTCATTGCCGTTTGTGTCCTCAATCCAGGCGTTGTAGCCGATAGTCCGCAGGTATTGGGCCAGACCCAATGCATGTTTCGGGTCGTCAGAATGTATCTTCGCGGGGCCGCTCGGACCTTCCGCCTTCACAATTATACTCACGGATCGCGCCTTACGTTGCGTACTAACGACATAGGCTCTCTCTGTCGAACTCAGGGCAAAGGAGACGGCACATGACTTTTACGGCCGTCAGCAACAGTTTCAAGGATGCCGATTACCTGCCGAACGATTTCATTCCCTCGTCGTGACGCAAAACATGGACCCAAACGGCAAAATCATATTGGTCACGGGTTCGACGGATGGTGTAGGTCGGCTCGTGGCGCGCCGACTGGCCGATCGGGGCGCTCATGTCCTGATCCACGGACGCGACCGCCACAGAGGCAAACAGATAGTCGATCAGATTCAGGCCGTCAGCCGCGGCTCGGCAGTTTTTCTACCGGCGGATCTTTCCTCGCTTGCCGAGGTGCGTCGCCTCGCCGACATGGTGCGCCAGGACTTCGACCGGCTCGACGTCCTTATCAATAATGCGGGGATCGGTTCAGGCGGCTCCGCGGGGAGGCGAGAGACCAGCCTGGAGGGTTATGAATTGCGCTTCGCCGTCAATTATCTTGCCGGTTTCTTACTCACCAGACTGTTGCTGCCTCTCATGATGGTCGGTGCGCCGTCCCGGATCGTCAACGTCTCCTCGCTTGGTCAGCAATCGATCGATTTTGACGATGTCATGCTGACCCGCGGCTACACTGGCGGACGGGCCTATGCTCAAAGCAAACTCGCCCAGATAATGTTCACGTTCGATCTGGCGCGCGAACTCGGTCCAACGGCGATCACGGCGAATTGTTTGCATCCGGCGACTTACATGGCGACAACGATGGTGCGGCAGAGTGGGGTTACTCCTGTCAGTAGCGTCGAGGAAGGAGCCGAAGCGATCCTCAATCTTGCTGTGTCGAAGGAACTCGATGGTCATTCCGGCGAGTTCTACAACGGGCTGAGACTGTCAAGGGCAAGCGCCCAAGCGTATGACGTTCGCGCGCGTGAGCGGTTACGGATGCTCAGCACGCGCCTGACCGGGTTGGGGTGAATGTTTACGCTTACTGAGCTTGAGGACGTAATCTCGCTGGTTCGCGCCAGCGTTCCACCGACACCACAATATGCGTGGCCATTGCTCAAGGCCCAGACTGGTGTGGAAGTGGTGGTAAAACACGAGAACCACACACCGATTGGCGCTTTCAAGGTACGCGGCGGCATCGTTTATTTTGATCGGCTCAAGCGCCAACGTCCGCAAGTGCAAGGAATCGTTACTGCGACGCGCGGCAACCACGGTCAGTCGCTGGCCTTTGCTGGCGCACGCGCCGGCATTGCTGTGACGATCGTGGTACCGCACGGTAACTCGACCGAGAAAAACGCAGCAATGCGCTCCTTCGGCGCTGAGCTAATCGAGCACGGTCGAGACTTCGACGAGGCGAAGGAGGCGGCTATACGGATTGCGAGCGAGCGGGGGGTCGAATACGCGCCTTCGTTTCACCGTGACTTCGTCATCGGGGTTGCAACTTATGCCCACGAGCTGTTTAGCGCAGTCGCTGACCTCGATACCGTTTATGTGCCCATCGGTTTGGGCTCTGGCATCTGCGGAGTCATCGGTATGCGCGATGCGTTGGGTCTCACGACAAGAATTGTGGGAGTAGTATCTGAGGTCGCGAACACCTATCTTCGCTCATTCGCTGCCGGCCATATCATTGCGACCAACTCCGCGCTGACCTTCGCCGATGGAGTAGCGGTGCGCGTTCCAGACGCGACAGCACTCGAGGTTATTCGGAAGGGCGCCGAGCGAATCATCCAAGTGACCGACGACGAGATCGCCGAAGCGATCCGGTCCATCTATATCGCGACCCACAACTGCGCCGAGGGCGCCGGTGCCGCAGCGTTGGCCGCACTAATGAAAGAGCGCACACGGCTCCAAGGCCGGCGGGCGGCTGTCATCCTCACCGGACAGAACATCGACCGCGCATGGATGCAAACCGTTTTGGCGGGCGGAACACCCCGCGTATAGCACCTTGGTCTGATGTCCGCTTTTGGGGGTAAAGCAGACATTGACTGGGCGTGCTTCCATGTCTGCTTTTGACCCAAAGCGGACATGGGGCTGCAACAGTCGCGAAGGACAATAGCCCTGTCATAGTTCAAGCTTGGCCATGGGCTGATGCGACCGAACCACACCCAATTCCAATCGCATCATTGCAGGTGGAATTGAGTGTCATGCCGGACGCCGTCCACCTATGCTCACACCCGACGCATCGAGCGACGCGGCTGCAAGCCGGAGGATCCTGTGGGATCGAACTTTTGTGCGTTGCGCTTCTTTGCGGCGATTAGTCGGGTACTAGTTGGCCGTCTGCATTTTGTCGCGATCCTTTGCATTATTGCTGGCATCGCGTGCCCAACCGGCGCTTCCCTCGCCGATGAAGGCGGTGTGAGTTTTTGGGTGCCGGGGACGTATGGCAGTCTGGCAGCGGTGCCAGGTGTGCCGGGCTGGTCGCTCGCAATAATAAACTACTACGCATCGGTGAGCGCAGGGGCCGATGTCGCAGCCGCGCGACAAATAACGATTGGCAACCTCAGCCGGAATATTACGGTCAATCCCAATGCCAATCTTAAGGCAAGCGACGAAACCGTTTGGGTCATGCCGAGCTACACGTTCGCAACTCCGGTTTTCGGTGAGCAACTCGCGCTCAGCATGATGGGAATTGTCGGCCGCTCCATCGGGGACATCAACGGCACCCTGACCGCGTCCGCAAGCGGATTGGCGGCGACGCGGCAAGGTACCATTGATGAGGGCCGCACCGGCTTCGGCGATCTTTATCCGCAAGCCACGCTGAAATGGAACAGCGGCGTCAATAACTGGATGACCTATGTGATGGGTGACATTCCGGTCGGAACGTATAGTTC
>JBPYFG010000143.1:0-4371 GCA_051986365.1 Xanthobacteraceae bacterium | reverse complement strand
TGGCGGCGCAGGGTCTTACCGAGGATCTTGAGGGCCAGATCGAGATCGTCGCCGCATTGATGTCGGTGCCGGCCGCGGAGGCGCGGCGGGCGGTTCTGAAAATGCGCCGGCCGGACAGCCAGCTGACCATTCCGGGCCGTGGCGGCCTCACGCGCGCGGTCATCGTCGAACGCAAGTCGCCGCGCCGAGTGACGGCCCAGCCTAAAGCCAGCGTCGGGCGCCGGGGTCTGGGATAGCGCGCGTCGACACCAGTCGGTGCCAGACGAACAAGACGACCAGCGCGCCGACAACGGCCCCGATCAGGCCCGCGCCCTGATCGGGCCGGTACCAGCCGATCGCCTGGCCGATGAAAGTGGCGACGAAGGCGCCGGCGATGCCGAGCAGCGTCGTGAGAATGAAACCGGCGGGATTGTTTGGTCCAGGCGCCAGTAGGCGCGCGATGATGCCGGCGACAAAACCGATGATGATCACCCAGAGAATATGCATAGCGAGCCTCGCGAAAATTCTCAGGCGGATGAGTTCACTGCAATGTTGGCACGAAAGCGGTCGTCAACGCCACATGCGCCGTCCGGTTCCCGGGCCAACGCCGTGCATTGGATGACCGCTCGCAAGCGACTATATTGCGATGCTTTGAGCGAGATTGCACGGCGGGATCGCGCAACTGAGCGCGCAAGTGGGCGCACATCAGAGCACGGCGCGACATGTTCGAGGGCTCTCTCCCAATGACCAAAACCATCGTTGCGCCGCGCACCAAAACAAAGATCAAGACTCAGCGTCCGCCGCTCTACAAAGTCATTCTGCTCAATGACGATTACACGCCGCGCGAATTTGTCGTGCTGGTCCTCAAGGCGGTGTTCCGCATGAACGGCGATCAGGCCTATCGTGTCATGATGACGGCGCATCAGCGGGGCGCTTGCGTAATCGCGGTCTATACCCGCGACGTTGCCGAGACCAAGGCCAAGGAAGCCACCGAGCTCGGCAAAAGCAAAGGCTATCCGCTGTTCTTCACCACCGAGCCGGAACAATAAGCCGCCGCGAATGACGGATCCGGAAAAGTTTACCCTCGGACTTGATCCGTGGGTGGGTACCGGTTTCCCGCCTGCGCGAAGCCCCGGTAACCGCTTGTTCCTTCGTTTGTTGCTTCGGCGGGTAAAGGCAGGTCCGGAAAGATCATGCTCAAACAAGAAGCTAAAGCGAAATGGTGATTCAACTCTAAATTATTTCGCTTTAGCGCGTGGTCGGCAAGACCGGCTGCGGCGTCTGCTGGGCGGTGTCGTTTGCCGCCATCCGCAGCGGCGGCTGATCGTTATAGGCGAACAGGAACCCGCCGACAGCCATGCCGGCAAAAAATACGGTTGCGATGGCGAGCATCAAAATGCCCTCAGGCGGGCGGTTGTCGATTCCACGTAATTGTTTTTCCAAGAGCGCTTGATCATGTGGGGTCATGGTTCCGGTCCCCGGTTTATTTTGCTCGGTCTCCCCTGACTGATTGGTCTCCCCCGACTGTCAATGAGTCGGGAATAGAACGCTCAAGATACGCCCGCGTTCCACGCTCCAGCATTGTCGCTTGTCGAGTTCCACAGAGCAGTGCGGTGGAGGCGGGAAATTTCGCGCTGCAAAACGCGCCGTCATGGGAACAATAACAAAAGGAACGGCGGCGCGAATTCGCGCGTTGCCCCTCACTTCGAATGGCGGCGCGGGAAGAACCAAAGGGTGTTCGCCAAGGAAATTCACCATGCGCGGCGGCTATTCCGATGTGAACTGGTTCGTTCGTGCGGCGCGAGCCTTGCCCGTGATTGCCGGTGCCGCGCTTGTCGGCGCCATGATCGGCGGTTTCGCCATGTTCGCGATCGACAGCGCCTTGACCTGGGAATCGGCTTCGCAGCCGCAGCCGGATGCGCGCGCCGATAGTCAGGCGAGCGCCGTGGTTGCGCAAACGCAAACGCCAACGCAAACAATGAAGCCGGTTCGAATTGTCGGCGGCGCCATTCCGGATCCGTCGGCCGGAATGTCGGCGCCGCCGCCGGCGCTGCAGCAGCCTAGCGCAGCGGCTCCCGCCCAATCGCCAGCGCAGATCTCGTCTCAACTCCTGACGCCAAAGCCGCTCGGGGCCGGCGTCACAGCTGCAACCGCAAACCGCAACTACTGGGCCGACCTCGGGCGCTGCCAAACAGAATAACGCGGCGAATGCGGCAAATACGACTAGCGCGCAGCAGCAACCCGCACCCACTGGCAGCGAAGGCGCTGCAAGCAAGATCGGCGACGTCGATCGTAGTCAGCCAAGCGGCGATCGCGCAGCGATGACCGACGACCGGGATCGGGGCATTACGCGCCACTGCCGGCATGGCAGACGCCATTGGCGCGGGGATGACGATGCTTCCGCGGCGTCTTCATCGCGCCGGCAGGACGCACGGGGGGCTACGATCGTCTTTATGATTCGTACGGCAACCGCAGGGACCGGTCTTTCGGCTCGTCCAGCAACAACCGCGAACAACCTTACGGCGACGCGGGAGGGGATCTGGACGGCGCTGCTTTACGGTCCGACCTGTCGCGCTCCGAGCCGCGGCGCTTCGGGCGCGACGCGCGCTATCAAAGAAGATGGCAGCGTGACGACAGCGATCGCAACCAAGCGCTCGAGGGGGGCCGGCCGCGCGCCGAGCCGTTCTGGGGCGGCGGCTTTTTCCGCCGCGGCTATGGCTATCAGGACGACGACTAAAGCAAACGGATCAAGTCCGAGGGTAAACTTTTTGGGATCATGCTTTTAAGGCCACGTCCAATCTGAACGCGCGCCGCTCCGCTATTTGCTTTTATTTCCTTGAATCGACAGGCCGCCCGGGCCCAGTTCGATGTGCACGCCTTCGGGCTGATGGCGGTCCTGATAAAGCTGATAGCTCAGTACGGCGACGGCGACCGTAAGCCGCCGATGACAAGATAAAGCACGTTGGTGCGGGTCACGGCAGGTTTCCTCGACGCAATCGCATTCTCGCTGATCGGCAAGTTAACAGCAGCGCCGATTCGTGTCGCGTTGCGAGAAGAAGTCGCACGTACATCCACCCCCGCCAAGCGGGGGGAGCTCGGATCCACCGACGCATCGCGAGAATGAGATCTTTTTTCCTCTCCCCGCCGTGCGGGGAGAGGTCGCGAGCGAAGCGAGCGGGTGAGGGGGCGCGTCCGCGAGTCTGAGCCTGGCGGTGGTGCCCCCTCATCCCGACCTTCTCCCCGCACGCGGGGAGAAGGAGCAGAAGGTGCGCCGCGAGAACACTCATCCGGCCCTGGGAAGCGGGTGAGGGGACCCATCCCGTCCCCCTCACCCCGCTCGTGCATCATCGGCGTGATGCACGCTTCACCTTCTCCTGGGACGGAGAGCGTGTTGTTTCAGCGCCGCGAAGCCGGCGCACGGTAGGCCATGCGCGCGTGGCCCAGGCAATAAGTGAAGCCGGCAATGGCGTCGTTGCCGCAGAACAAAAAATTTGTCGACGCCGGGTCGCCGATCGGCCAGCGGCATTGATGCGCGTCGATATCGATCAGCGAGCATGGATGCGTGCTGATGACCACAATGCCTGACAAGATCTCGTCGAGTGGCGCGCGCGCGTAGGCAAGCCGTAACAGCCGGCGCTGTGTCGGTCCCCGCGAGTGCCGCGCGCGCGGAGGGCAGTTCGCACGCGCGCTCGCACCCGCGGGTCGCCCCGACGAAAGGCCGAGCCGATGAATTTTGCCGATCACCGCGTTGCGCGAGACGCCGATCGCCGCGGCGATTTGGCTGCAAGTCATGCCGTTGCCGACGCACGCGCGCAGTTGCTCGATGCGCTCGGGCGTCCAGGTGGCATTCGACGGAGCGATGCTATTGCCCGCAGGCGCGACGATCGCGGAATCAAGTGCGGGAGCAGAGGACGCGATCGGTGGAAGTGCGGGCGACGAAATCGTGAGTGATGGGGCGATTGATGGGGACATGGAACGGCCTCGCTTATTGCCGCGGCCGGTCTGGGCCGCCGGACAGGGCGTTTGTCCGCGCGCAGCGGGCAACCGCGAGACCGCAAGCCTCGAAGCGAAAATCGGTGCGCGGCTCGAGAGCCGATCCAGAAAGAGATGCCCCAGACGCTGGTGGCGCCGGTTCGCCGAAAAAGTCAGCCCCACCAAGCAACTATGCCGCATTCACCGAGCCGCATCCCGCCTCAAGGATGGCAAACCCGCTGTTGGAGTGGCGCCCGTACGCCGCACACTGATCGGGGCCGCTTCTTGTCGCTGTTGAGCGAGAACCCTCGCCGAATCGAAGCGTCGCACGATTCGACTCGCCTGCCAAGAGTTAAAATGGCATTATAATAGGATTATAATATGAGGCTTTCGGATAATGGCGCGACCGGAAAACCGCTC
>JBPYFG010000142.1:0-4629 GCA_051986365.1 Xanthobacteraceae bacterium | reverse complement strand
ACATCAACTCAATGCCGCTATCGTCCATTTCACGTAAGCGCCGCTCGTGAATGTCCATGACGCGGGCTTTAACTTCCTGCCACACCCGATCGGGGAAATAGCCGTGAGAATCTTCAAGCGTGTCCGGGATGGCGAAATGCTCCTCCAGCGCGACCTTGCCCTGCATGATCCCTCCCTCTGCTGTTTTCTTTTCCTTGCGGCCGGCGCCGACGCGCGATCGTTATCTACGGGGGCCGCGCCTGACCACGTTAACACGCCATTAGCCGCGCGCTGCTCATTTTGACAAATCGCCGTAGCCGGCCTCGGACTAGGGTCAAAACTCATTGCTTCCCCGAGCCCCGTTGCCGCCAAAATCGCTCGCCGGGCAGGGGAAGGGCGAAGAGCGTATCGGGGAATACGGTCGAGCCTTCGACGAACCCGGCGGCGATTTTTGCTGCAACCCGAAGGGACGCGGACCTTTCGGCCGCCGGCGTTGTTGCTCGTCACTCATGATCGCATAGATCACATCGCTCCTCGCGCCCAGCCAGCCACCGAAATGCCCAGCGTCGCGGCTGTGCAAATAATGAGTTTTGACCCTCGCCCTCGCGGCGCGCACCCGAAGTCCCTATATTCCCCGCTATATCATCGATCGCGGTGATGAAGCGGCGGCGCCGCCGATAGAGGAGCTTGCAATGTCCACTTCAACCGTGATCGTCCTGGCTGTCATCGTCATCCTCATTATTTGGGCCATCGGCGTTTATAACAGCCTGGTTTCGATGCGGCAGCGGGTCAATCAGGCCTATGCCGATATCGACGTGCAGCTGCGGCAGCGCCACGACCTGATCCCCAATCTCGTCGAGACGGTGAAAGGCTATGCCGCGCATGAACGCGGCACGCTCGATGAAGTGGTGAAAGCCCGCAATGCGGCAATGACCGCGCAGGGCCCGGCGCAGCAGGCGGCCGCTGAAAACATGCTCACCGGAGCACTGCGGCAGCTCTTTGCCGTGGCCGAGGCCTATCCCGACCTCAAAGCCAGCACGAATTTCCAACAATTGCAGGCCGAGCTGACGGATCTTGAGAACAAGATCGCGGCGGCGCGCCGTTTCTTCAACAATGCCGTGCAGGAATACAATACCGGGATCCAGCGTTTCCCCGCCGCTTTGTTCGCTTCTACCTTTGGCTTCGCGCCGAAAACCTTTTTCGATCTCGGCGACGAGCGTGCGAGCGTTGGCGAAGCTCCGCCGGTCAAGTTCTAACCTCGTTTGGGCGTAGTCATTCACGATGGCCGCCTATGGTCTCTCCAGCCACATCCAATCGAACCGGCGCCGTTCGATAGCGCTGCTGATCGGGCTGTTTTTTCTGGTCTATGTGTTGGTCTACGCCGGCGCGCTGTTGGCGGCGGCGCTGTCGTTCGACGCCGACCTCAACACGCTGATGCAGATCGCTTGGATCGATCTTCTCAAGGCGGCGCCGATCGCGACCGTCGGCACCGCGGCCTGGATCGTGATCGCTTATTTTTTCCATCAAAGCGTGATCGATGCCGTCACCGGCGGTCGCGAAATTCAACGCAGCGACGACCCGCGGCTTTACACCATCCTGGAAAATCTTTGCATTTCGCGCGGCATCCCAACCCCGAAGCTGAAAGTGATCGAGTCCGATGCGCTCAATGCTTTCGCCACCGGCATGAATGCCAAGCAATATTCCATCACCGTCACCACCGGATTGCTCGATCGGCTCGACGATGCCGAAATCGAAGCGGTGCTCGGCCACGAGCTCACCCATATCCGCAATGGCGACGTGCGCATGATGGTTGTCGCGGTCATCATTGTCGGCGTCATCTCCTTTTTCGCCGAGCTGATCTTTCGGCTGTGGTTCTACAACGGATTGAGCTTTCGCGACTCGCGTTCGGATGAGCGCCGCGGCGGCGGCGCCGGAATCGCCATTCTCGTGGCGGTCGCACTCCTTGTCGTCGCCTATCTGTTGTCGTTTCTCATCCGGCTGGCGCTGTCGCGCTCGCGCGAATTCCTCGCTGACGCCGGTTCGGTGGAGCTGACGAAGAATCCCGACGCCATGATTTCGGCATTACGTAAGATCGAAGGCCGCGGCGAATTACCTGGCGCCACTTCCGCGGTCATGGAAATGTGCATCGACAATCCGCGCGAAGGATTCGGAGAGTTGTTTGATACTCACCCGAGTGTTGAGAGTCGCATAAGTGCTTTAGTGAAATTCGCGGGCGGACACGATCCTGGTCCGCTAGCGCTGCCGCCGCCGGCCGACGACAATGACGATCAATCCGGCCCGTGGGAATCGGCAGAACAACAAACAGACGCGGAAACATCGACGGAATCCGACACACGCGACGATCGCGGGCCGTGGACGCAACCGCCTGCGGAACCGGCGCCGACGCCCGGACCGTGGGGACCGCACCGCAGTTAACCATAAGCGGCTACAACTTGCGCAAAAGCATCGTCGTCGCGCGATGCGCGAGCGATCAGACTTTCCAACTTTCCAACGGCTGTGTAAAAATCAATTGTGGATGGAGACGCGAGTAGTTTTGTTGTGAGGGTGGGACCATGGCTAAACCAGCATTGATTTTAGTCGGCGCGGACAAGGGAGGCGTCGGCAAGACCACCGTCGCCCGCACTTTGCTCGACTATTTCACCGCACATAATGTGCAGACGCGGGCGTTCGATACTGAAACGCCAAAGGGAACGCTCAAACGCTTTCATCGCGACGTCAGTGAAGTGGTCGATGCCACCGCGGTCGCGGATCAAATGCGCATCATCGACACGCTGTCGACGACCGAAGCGACGGTGACCGTTGTCGACGTCCGCGCCGGATTGATGTCGCCGACGCTGCACGCCTTGCGCGATATCGGCTTTCTCGAAGCGGTCAAGAAGGGGCAGATCACCTTTGTGGTGTTCCACATCCTCGGCTCGTCGATCGCATCGCTCAACGAGATCGAGGAAACTTCGCCGTTCACCACTGACGCCGAATATTTCCTGGTCAAGAACTTCATCAACAACACCAATTTCTTCGAATGGGATCAGGCGACGCATTCTTCGTACTTCAAGAAGCTAAAGGACGCCGTCGTCATCGAGATCCCGAAACTCAACGAAATGGCCTATGAGCAGGTGGAACTGGCCTCGGTTCCTTTCCTGACCTTCGTTGCCAACAAGGACGGCAACGCCGAAACCGCCAATTACTCCTTCGTGTTGCGCGGCTATGTCAGACATTGGCTCGGCAATGTATGGGCCGAATACGATCGTGTGAAATTGCTCGATCTACTTGGCGCCGCGACCGAGGCGGCGCCGACGCGCGCGCAGGCAGGCGGCAGATCGTAAACAGTCTTTAGCGCCGTTGCCGGTAGTTGCGCCTGTGCGAACCGTCCCGCAAGACTGTGCGAAGAAGTTCGCGGCACTGGAGCGACCTGCGATTTCATTTTACTGTCGCTCCAGCCGAACCGGACGTTCGCTCGCATGCCGCAGCAGTCGCAGCTCTACATCGTCGCCTCGCGACACCCGCGCGTCGGGAAGACGCTGCTCAGCCGCCTGTTGATCGATTTCCTGCGGATCAGAGGGCGCCCGCTGGTCGGTTATGATCTTGATCCTCGCGAGCCCGCCCTCGCCGGCTGTTTTCCGAGTCTGGTCTGGCCGGTCGACATTGCCGACACACGCGGTCAGATGGCGCTGTTCGACCGCATTCTCGCCGACCACTGGCGTACGACAGTCATCGATCTCGGCCAGGGGCTGTTCGATCAGTTCTTCAAAGTCATGGCAGAGATAGGGTTCGAAGACGAAGCACGGCAAAAATCGATCCGACCGGTCGTATTGTTCATCACCGACTCGGCCCCCTTTACCGCCGCAACCTACGCCCAGCTGCGCGGGCGGTTGCAGCAGACCGTTTTCGTTCCCGTGCACAATGAAGCTGCCTCGTTCATGGTCATCGCCCAGGACTTTGCGCCGTCATCGCCGAAATTCAAGACCATCCGCATTCCGCGTCTGTCGCCACTCGTGCGCGGTGTGATCGATCGGCCCGGCTTCTCCTTCGGCGCATATATGTCGCAACAGCCCGGCGGACCGACCGAGGTGCATGACTGGATGGGCCAGATTTTCGCCGAGTTTCGCGAACTGGAATTGCAGCTTCTCATCGGCGAACTTGAATCGTCGCTGCGCAGCGGCGACAAAAAAGAGATTAGACGAACGGGCTAAAACGACGTTTGGCCAGCCAGGTTGCTTCGCGGAATCGAGGTAAGTTGAGATCTCATCTCGTTATTGCGATCGAAGTGAAGCAATCCAGAAAGCACGCAGAAGAAATGGATTGCTTCGTCGCCTTGGCTCGTCGCAATGACGAATCGTGGATCATCTTGGCCTAGTGGCCTTCGAAGCTCACCAGCGTGCGCACCGGCACGCCAAGCTTTCTGATCTTTTCAGCGCCGCCCAATTCAGGCAGATCGATAATGAAGCAAGCGGCCAAAACCTCAGCGCCGATCTGCTTGAGAAGCTTCACCGCCGCCTCCGCCGTGCCGCCGGTGGCGACGAGATCGTCGACCAGGATGACGCGCTCGCCTTTGACCAGCGCATCTTCGTGCATTTCCATTTCATCGATGCCGTATTCGAGCGAATAGCCGACGCTGACGCGTTTGAACGG
>JBPYFG010000141.1:0-2093 GCA_051986365.1 Xanthobacteraceae bacterium | reverse complement strand
AGGACATTCGACATTCGGCTGCGCGTTGGTGACCGGCTGCGGCTCTCGTTGCGTGGCGCTGGAGAAGAAGTTCGCGATCTTGTCTTTCAGGGACGGCGTGCTCGGCGCTGCAGGCGCCGGCGGCTGGGCCGCGCCCGCCGATGTGGAAGCCGGTGGGGCCGGGCTGGTCGATGTGGAAGCCGGTGGCGCCGGGCTGGTCGAGGCGGTCGTGACCGGCGCACCGCCGCCGCTGCATCCGGCGAGCAACAGGAACGCAAACGCCGCCGCGGCCGGCGACCCATGGCGCCAGCCTGACCCAGCAAATGCGCGCTTTGTTCCCCGCGTCATCGCCAAATTTGCGATCCCCGATTGCTATAGCAAACTCATGACGGGATTCCCAAGACGTTTCACAGTTTGGTTAAAGGGCGAAAGGTCACGCTCTGCCGTAATCGGAACCATCGTTCACGTGCGCGTAGAGGAGATGATCCTGCCAGATGCCGTTGATACACAGATATTCGCGGGCATAGCCCTCCCGCACGAAACCGGTCTTCTCCAGAAGCTTGATCGATCCGCTATTGCTGGGAATGCAGGCGGCTTCGAGGCGATGCAGCCGCAGACTCGCGAAAGCAAACGGGATCACCGCGCGCACCGCCGCCGTCATGTAGCCCTGGCGCACAAACGGCAAACCGGTCCAGTAACCGAGACTGCCGGCCTGGGCGACGCCGCGCCGGATATTGGCGAGCGTCAGCCCGCCGACTAGCGCGCCATCGGAATTGCGAGCGATCAGAAAGGCGTATCCCTGGTCGCTGCGTAAATCCTCAGCATAGCGTTTGATGCGACGGCGGAACGCCGCGCGCGTGAGATCGTCGACCGGCCAGGTTGGCTCCCAGGGCGTGAGAAAATCACGGCTCGTTTCGCGCAGCGCCGCCCATTCCTCGAAGTCGTCCATCTGCGGCGTGCGCAGCATGATGCCGTCGCCGTCGATGCTTTGCAGCGGCTCAGAAAAATTGATGGTGCGAAAGAAAGCCATTGGCCTGGTTCAGCCGGACTGTTCATGCGGCGGCGCAGCGCGTCAAAGTCTCCGCAATCGCGGCTGCGCTTTCAAGTCCGGAACCAAGGCCGAGAACCGCGGTAGCGAGTTTGCCGCGCGCGATGAGCGCCCGCCCGGCTGCCCGCGCGCTTTCGACCGTGACCGCGTCGACCCTGGCCACCAGTTCGTCGAGCGGTATCGGGCGGCCGCGGGTGATCATCTGGCGGGCCAATTGTTCAATGCGCGCGCCGGAGCTCTCCAGCGCCATCAGCAGGCCGGCCTTCATCTGCGCCTTGGCGCGCGCCAGTTCCGGTTCGGAAATGGTCTCGGTGGTGCCGGCGATCTCGTCGACGATTAGCCGCATCAGTTCCGAGGTGTCGGCGGCGTCGGTGCCGGCATAGAGGCCGAACATGCCGACGTCGGAATACGGCACGTGGAATGTGTAGATCGAATAGCACAGGCCGCGCCGCTCCCGCGCTTCCTGGAACAGCCGCGAGGACATGCCGCCGCCGAGGATATTCGTGAACACCTGAAGGCTGTAGAGGGCCGGATCGACAATCGAGACACCCGGCAGCGCCATCGCGATGTGCACCTGCTCAAGTTCGCGCTTCTCGACGTGCGTGCCGCCGCCGAAATTTGCCGGCTCCGGCAGCGGACCGGCCGGCCCATTGAAGCGGCCAAAGTGCTTCTCGACCTCGGCGACCACGGCGCGATGCTCGACCGCGCCCGCGGCTGCGACCACGATATCCGGCGCGCGATAATTTCGCGCGAGGTAATCGCGCAGTTTGCCACCGTCGAACGACCGCACCGTCTTTGGCGTGCCCAAAATGGAGCGGCCGAGCGACTGATTGGGAAAAGCGACGAATTGCAAGTGCTCGAAAATGAGATCGTCGGGCGTGTCCGCGACCGCGCCGATCTCCTGGATAATGACATTCTGTTCCCGCAGCAGCTCTTCGCGATCAAAGGACGGGTTGGACAGGATATCGGCGAGCACGTCGAGCGCCAACGGCACGTCGGATTTGAGCACGCGAGCGTAGTAGGCGGTGCTTTCGGCGCCGGTCGCGGCGTTAAGATCGCCACCCAC
>JBPYFG010000140.1:0-2268 GCA_051986365.1 Xanthobacteraceae bacterium | reverse complement strand
AAATTCTGGGAATCGAAAGGCAAATTTATTGCACGCCGAAATTTGATTTGGTCGATCTTCGCGGAGCATCTCGGATTTTCGATTTGGCTGATCTGGAGCATCGTCGCGACCAAACTGCCGCAGGCGGGCTTCCACTACAGCACCGATCAATTGTTTCAGCTGGTGGCGTTGCCCGGACTGATCGGCGCGCTGATGCGCTTCCCGTATACCTTTGCGGTGGTCACATTCGGCGGGCGCAACTGGACGATCTTTAGCGCATCAGTGCTGTTCATCCCCGTGCTCGCGCTTTCGTATTTCGTCACGAAGCCTGACACCCCCTTCTGGCTGATGCTGTTGGTAGCGGCAACGGCCGGTCTTGGCGGCGGCAACTTTGCCTCCAGCATGACCAATATTTCTTTTTTCTATCCCGACCGCATGAAAGGTTGGGCGCTCGGCTTGAACGCGGCTGGCGGCAACATCGGCGTCAGCAGCGTGCAATTGCTTAGCCCCATCCTGCTGGGCGTCGGCTTCATCAACCCTTATCTGGGATTGCCAAGCATAGGCGGCTTCTACCTACAGAACGCTGGGCTGATGTGGCTGTTGCCGCTCGCCATCGCCGTGTGCGGTGCGATTTTCTTTATGAACAATCTCGCCACCGCACGTTCGACGCTCAGGGATCAGCTCGCCATCGTCGGGCGCAAGCACACCTGGATCATGTCCTACATTTACATCGGAACGTTCGGCTCCTTCATTGGCTATTCGGCGGCCTTTCCGCTTCTGATCAAGACTCAGTTTCCAGATGTAACGATCGGCATCGCCTTCCTGGGACCGCTCGTCGGCTCGCTCTCGCGGCCGTTGGGCGGCTTGCTCGCTGACAAGGTCGGCGGCGCGATCGTCACGTTTTGGAATTTCATCGCCATGGGCGCCGCCACGCTCGGCGTCATGTACTTCATCGAGGCCAAGGAATTTTCCGGCTTCCTGGCGATGTTTCTGATCGTCTTCATCACTACCGGTGTCGGCAATGGCTCGACCTACCGTATGATCCCGTCGATCTTCCGCGAGGAGAAACTGCGCGAGGCGCCGGGCGCCGGCGAAATGGCCAAGTCGCTCGCCTTGAAGGCCGCGAGCATCGAAAGCGGCGCTGCGCTCGGTTTTATCGGCGCCATCGGCGCCTGCGGCGGCTATCTAATTCCGCGCGGCTTCGGCGCTTCGATCGCGGCCACCGGCGGCCCCTATCTGGCGCTGGAGATTTACCTCACCTTCTACGCGACCTGCCTCTTGCTGACCTGGTGGTACTACCTGTGTAAGGCGCCGTTGACTTCGGGCGCCCCGAGCCTCGCGCAAGCGCGGGTATGAGGAACAGTAGATGATCGGGCGATTCTCGGCAGGTAACACACCGGGGCATGGACAGAGATATGACGCTTGAGCAGGTGAAAGCGATTCAGGATAGCTTCGGCAAAGTCGCGCCGATATCTGAGCAGGCCGCCGAATTTTTCTACGGTCGCCTATTTGAGATCGCGCCTGCAGTGAAACCGCTGTTTCGCGGCAACATGAAAGAGCAGGGCAAAAAGTTGATGGCGACGCTCACGGTCGTGATCAACGGGCTCAGCAATCTAGAAGCGGTGTTGCCGGCGGCAAGCGCGCTCGCCAAACGCCACGTTGGATACGGCGTCAAGGCGACCGACTATGCACCGGTGGGCGAGGCGTTGTTGTGGACGCTTGAGCGCGGCCTGGGCGAGCATTGGACGCCGGATGCCGCCGCCTGGACTGCTGCCTACACCGTACTATCGAATTTCATGATCGGCGAAGCCTACGGCCACAGTATCGCGGCCAAATAAGAGCGTGGAATGGGCGAGCCGGCGGGGATCTTCGGCATTGGTGATCAGCCTATTCGCCCGACCGAGGGCCACCAAGCGGATATGAGCACCGCGCTTGCGCAGCCAGCCGCCGTGCGTACCACCTGCCCCTATTGTGGGGTCGGCTGCGGTCTGCTCGCAGCGCCAGATGGCGGCGGCACCAGCATATCGGGCGATCCTACGCATCCGGCGAATTTCGGGCGGCTGTGCTCGAAGGGCTCCGCGCTCGGGGAGACGCTAGCACTCGAGCAACGGCTCTTGCACCCGATGATGCGGCAGGCCGATGGCTCGCTCGTTCGCGCGAGTTGGGATACCGCGCTCGACGCCGTCGCGAAGCGCCTGCAGGCGATCATCGATCGCGACGGGCCAGGCGCAATTGCGTTCTACCTGTCGGGTCAGTTGCTCACCGAAGACTATTACGTCGCCAACAAGC
>JBPYFG010000139.1:0-15318 GCA_051986365.1 Xanthobacteraceae bacterium | reverse complement strand
TCGTGGTGCCGGTCGGTAGTCTGCAAAATGAGAACGGCGTCGATACCAGCCGCGATCACGGCGCCGATATATTGAGCGGCACCAATAGCCGCTGGCGGCTGGGCGTCGCGCCGTGTCTTGAGGTCCTGGTCGACCTGCCAAATTATGTCACTGCGTACCGCGGCGCCGGTCCGTCCGGGTTCAGTGACGTTGTGCCGGCGGTGAAATGGCAAATCAGTCCATTGCCTGGCAAGTTCGACTTATCGCTTACCGTGGGCGCTGCGTTGCCAACCGGCGCAACCGGCGTATCGGGATCCGGCGTGCAACCGTATGTGCAGGTTCCATGGTCAATCGATCTTGGCGACGGCTGGGCGCTCAATGGCATGGAGACCGGTTTTCTTGCACCATCCACGGATAGGAAGTTCACCTATCAGTCGACACTGGTCATCGAGAAGGACATCAGCAAGCGCCTATTTGCGTTCGTCGAATATGTCGGCAATTTTCCGGACATCGGCCGCAGCAGCCAGCTGATCAATTCCGGCGGCGGCTATCGCATCGACGACCATCACCAGATCGACTTTCACGTCGGCATCGGCCTCGAGCGCAACGCGCCAAACTATATTTTCGGGCTCGGCTATTCATTCCGGCTCGATGGCTTCCTGCAGCAGCGCGATCGTGCACTTCTGCCGGCGACCTCGCTGAAGGCTGGTTTGACAACGCGATAACTGCCGCCCGGGCGCTTATTTTTTGATCTGCGCCGATCGCGAGGCATCGTCGGTATGGGCGCGGTTCGGACTGTGCGACATCGGTCCCCACCAATTGGACGGGGTGTCGTCGCCCCACACCTTGGGCCGCTGCGGCCGATCCTGGTGCCACGGCCGCGGCTCGAAATAGCCGAGCTCTTCATCGTGCATCTGATCCATCTCGCAGAAGAATTCGATCACCACGCCGTCGGGATTCCTGTGATAGATCGCGATATTGTGCCCGATGATATGCCGCAGCGGTCCCCAGGTGAGCGTGATCTTGTTCTTGGCCAAAAGATCGCTGGCGCGTTTGATATCGGACCAGTCGCGGACTTCAAACGCGATATGATGGATCGCGGTCTTCGCGTCACGGAGAAAGTTCACGGTGTGATGATCGCGGCTGCAACGCAGAAAGGCGAAGAAGTCGCTGCGCCAGTCGGAGACGCGAAAACCAAGGAGATCGCAATAGAACTTCACCGTGCCGGCGACGTCGGGGCAGGTATAGGCGATGTGGCCGAGTTTGAGCGGCATCACGCCGGTAAAGGTGTCGTCGTCCGCAGCAAAGGTGCAGTCGGGGAAGATTTCGAGCGTGGTGCCCTTGGGATCCTTGAACGCCAGCGCTTCGCGAATGCCCGGCGTGATGTCGTGCCGCCGCTCGCTCTTGATCCCGGCTTGCGCCAGCCGCGCGGTGATCGCGTCAAGGTCGCTGCCGGGCGCGATT
This sequence comes from Xanthobacteraceae bacterium, assembly GCA_051986365.1. Classification (GTDB taxonomy): domain Bacteria; phylum Pseudomonadota; class Alphaproteobacteria; order Rhizobiales; family Xanthobacteraceae; genus BOG-931. Next base: position 13,875 of record JBPYFG010000139.1, on the reverse strand, counting down.
TGAAAAGACAGCCGCGGTGCTTCGCCACCGTCGCCGCGTTCGAGCGCGATCGCTTCCAGCCCGGATTTGGTGGCGAGGATCGCGCGGTCCTTCTCCCGCGCCACCAGGCTTAATCCGACAATGCGTGTGAAATAGTCCACGGCGCGCCCGATATCGGGCGTCGTCAATGTCGAATGCCCGGCGCGTTTGACTTGCAACATTGCGAACCTCTGCTGGTTAGGCTTCCGCCCCCGCGCGAACACCACCCCGCATGCCGCTCACGTCATGCGCGCGTACCGCGACCTTGAGTTCGTCCAGTACCGGGCTCGAGCGGCAAATAATAGTGTCGCCGGGTTTGACCGGGCCGACGCCTTCCGGCGTTCCGGTATAGATCAGATCGCCCGGGTAAAGTGTGTAGAACGACGAGGCAAACTCGATCAGGCGCCGGCAGTCGTAGATGAGCATCTTCGTATTGCTGTTCTGCCGCGTTTCACCGTTGACCGTGAGCGACAGCGGCAGCGCGTCGGGATCGGCGATCTCGTCCGCGGTGATCATCCAGGGGCCGAGCACCGCATAGCCGTCGATCGACTTGCGGAAACTGCGGTCCTCGCGGCCGCGGACCGTCATATCGAGGCCGAGACAATAGCCGGCAACATGGTCGAGCGCGCGTGCGCGCGGAATATCGCTGCCGGCTTTTCCAATAACCATCACGACCTCGGCCTCGTGATCGTTGCGGCGTTCGGGGAAGCGAATGGCAATGCCTTCGGTCGGACCGACCAGCGCCGAATTTGCTTTCAGAAACATGCCGGCTTCGCCGATCTTGACCGATTGTGTCGTGACCACTTGCGAACCAGCCTGCGCCGCTGCCGCGGTCATCTCGTTGATGTGGGCCTGATAATTGGTCGGCGCACAGGACAATTTCGTCGGCCGCGCTACCGGCGCCAGGAGCTTGACTTCCGCCAAAGCTTTGCCCGGTGTCTTGTCGGCGAGCCGCTCGAGCTGCTCGCGCCATTGCGGTAACGCCGCAATCACAGCGTCGCCCTTCATGGCATAGGGCGCGGCGTTTCGGATTTCGGTTTGCGCCGGTGTGACATCGTGCACGAATTCGCCGCGCACGATCCCGACCCTATCATCATCGTAACGGCAAAGCTTCATAGGTGATCCCTGGACACTTTTTCCGCAGCGGTCGCGCCATCGTTGCGCAGCATTGTCTCGCCGCATTGTCTCGCGCTTGCAAATTGCCGGCAAGCGCATCGGCGACAACCGAAAGCTCACGCCGCTTGGCGGCGCGAGAATCCAAACGTCACGGTCGATACGCAAACCAGGCTGACAGCGGCGGAGAAGAAGAAAATTCCGCGCGGCTCTCCGTGGTCCATCAGCATGCCATAGACGATCGGTGCAATACTGGCGCCGATATTGAAGCCGGTCGATACGAAACCGAATACCGTGCCGAAAGCGCCGGGCGGGGTGACCGCGCGCACCAGCATGTCGCGCGATGGATAGGTGGCGCCGACCGAGAAGCCGCTTAATCCCGTCAAGCCGATGAGTGCGGCTGAAGGAAGATCGAACAAGCCGATCAGCGCCGTCACCACTCCGGCAATGGTGAGGCCTGAGGCGGCGATCAGGACATGCTGGCGAATGCGGCCAGCCAGCGCGCCGCCGGCCAGCACGCCGATGGCGTTCATGGTCAGGAGACTCGTGAGCGCGATATTGGCGATGGCGGGCGGAGTCCCATGCAGCGCGCCGAGTGCGACCACGAGATACGTGTTGAGCCCGTCGCCCATGAGCGAAGTCAGAATGAAAAAAGCGAGGTTGAGCAGGATGGCGGGCGAAAGCAGAAACTGCCAGTCCACTGCGGCGGACGAGCCACCTTTGCCGGCTCTGCTGGCGCGGCGCTGTTCGGCAGCGGGCTCCGGTTGCGCGAGCAGTACCGCAAGAACGATAAGCCCAAAAATCGCGGCGCCGACATAAGCCCCGCGCCATCCAAAGTAGCTCTGCATTGCCAACAGCGTCACCGGTGCGATGGCGGAGCCGAGCATGCCGGCAAAGGTGTGGAAAGCAAAAATCTGGCTCAATCGCTCGGGCGGCGAGTGATGCGAAAGTAACGAATAATCCGATGGGTGATAAACGGTATTGCCGAGCCCGGCGACACCGTACATGGCAATGAAGACCCAATATGAATTGAACAGGCCGGCGATCGCAAAAGCCGTGCTGCTCAGCGCCAGGCCAACGATCAGGACAATGCGCGCGCCGATTCGGTCGACCAAAAAACCGACCGGCGTCTGCAATACGCCTGAGACCACATTGAACACTGTGAGCGCCAGCGCAAGCTCGGTGTAGCTGACATTGAAATCGGCGCGCACAAAAGCCAGCAAAGGCGCCAGCATCAAGAGATAATAATGACTCATCATGTGTGCGGCGCAGACGGCGGCAATCAGCCGCGACTCGACCGATGGCGACGCGCGTACTGAAATGAATTGCGTCATTGCGGACGGGAGGACTTTGCCGTCTGCAGCGCCTGCCAGATCCGGAACGGAGTCAGTGGCATGTCAAGATGTCGCACGCCGGATTCGGCCAGCGCGTCGAGCACCGCATTCATCGCGCAAGGTAGGCCGCCGGCGCAGCCGGCTTCGCCCACACCTTTAACGCCGAGCGGGTTGGTCTTGGTCGGTACGCCATGATCGGCGACGGAGAAAGATGGAACGTCGGCGGCGCGCGGCATCGCATAGTCCATGAACGAACCGGTCAATAGCTGACCTTCCTCGTCATAAATCGCTTGCTCCATATAGGCTTGGCCAATGCCTTGCACGACGCCGCCATGGAGCTGGCCTTCGACGATCATCGGATTGACCAGCGTGCCGAAATCATTGACGCAGGAATATTTGACGAGCTCGACAAAGCCGGTCTGCGGATCGACCTCGACTTCGGCGACGTGGCAGCCGTTCGGATAAGTCGACGCGCCCGGTCCGTCGCTGATGTGCACCACGTCGAGGGATTGCGGAATATCGGCGGGCGGCTTGAGACCGCCGTGCAGTTTTTGCGCAAGCTCAATGATCGAAATGGCGCGATCGGTTCCGACAATGACAAAGCGCCCGCGTTCAAATGCGATATCGGCGGGCGCGGCTTCGAGCGCATAGGCCGCGAGCTGCTTGCCGTTTTCTACGACCTTCGCCGCGCCCTGAACGATTGCGGTGCCGCTATGCATCAGAGACTTCGAGCCGCCGGAGCCGCCGCCGACCGGAATTTTGTCGCTATCGCCTTGGACCAGCTTCACTTTCTCGACCGGAACGCCGAGCTGATCGCTTAAGACTTGAGCGAATGGCGTGGCATGGCCCATACCGAAATCGAGTGTGCCGGTGGTGAGCGTCACGGTGCCGTCGGCATTGAAAGTGATGCTGGCGAGCTCCTTCACCGGCGGCGCTGTCACTTCGAGATAATTGGTCACGCCCAGTCCGCGCAGCCTGCCACGCTTGCGGCTGTCGCGCTTGCGGCGGGCGAAGCCTTTGCTGTCGGCAAGTTCGAGCGCGTGTTTTGTCAGGGCAATGAAATCGCCGCTGTCGTAGTTGGAGGAGGAGGCGACTTGCCGCGGCAATTCCTGCGGCCGAATCTGATTACGCCGCCGCAGCGCGACGCGATCGATTCCCATTTCGGCGGCGGCGGTGTCGATCAGCCGCTCCATATAGTAGTTGCCCTCGGGGCGCCCGGCGCCGCGATAGGCCGTCACCTGCGTGGTATTGGTGAGCACGCATTTGGTCGAGACTTCCATCAGCGGCGTTCGGTACATGCCCTGGACGTTCTTCACGCAATTGAGTGTGCCGAACAGCGGTCCGAATTGACTCAGAAATGCGCCCATATTGGCGAAGTTCGTTAGCCGCAGCGCAAGGAAATTGCCGTCGGCATCAAGCGCCAGTTCGCCGATCACTTCGTTGGCGCGGCCATGGCCGTCCGATACGAAGCTGCCAGAGCGCTCGTCGGTCCATTTCACCGGCCGGCCAAGCGCGCGTGCGGCATGAAGTAGGCAAATATATTCGGGGAAGACCATGGCCTTCATCCCGAACGAACCGCCGACCTGACCGGTCAGCACATGCATGTTCTTGGCGTCGACGCCGAGCGCTTCGGCAAGGTGCGAGCGCATCCCGAATACGCCCTGTGACGGAGCGTAAAGTGTGAACCGGCCGCCGTCATATGCAGCGGCCGCAACACGCGGCTCGATGCAGTTCACCGCGAGCCGGCTGTTTACAAGATTGAGCCGCGTCACATGCGCTGCGCGCGCGAACGCGGCTTTGACCGCCTCGGCGTCGCCGTAATGATAATCGAGCGCGACGTTATTTGGCACATCGTCGTAGAGCTGCGGCGCGCCATCGCGTGCGGCCTCCTGCGCCGAAATCACTGCGGGCAGGGGCTCGATATCGACCACGACCGCTTCGGCCGCGTCTTTCGCCTGCGCCAGCGTCTGCGCAATCACGCAGGCAACGGGATCGCCGACATAACGCACGCGATCAATCGGCAGCGCATTACGGCGCGGTTTTTTCAACGGCGACCCGTCGCAGTTGGTGAGGCCAACAAGACATTTGAGCGGACCGTAGTCTTTCAGATCGGCGCCGGTATAGACGGCGAGCACGCCCGACATCTGAGCAGCCGCTTTGGTGTCGATGCCGCGGATGATGCCGTGCGCATTGCGGCTGCGAATCATGACGGCATAGGCCTGCCCCGGAAAGCTGACGTCGTCGGTGTAGCGTCCCTGGCCGCGGACCAGCATCGGGTCTTCGAGCCGCGGCACGGATTGTCCGACGGCGAATTTCTCGACTGCCAGCCGATCTTCGGCCGCCTCATCGGCGCGGTTCGGGAGTCCATGCAAATTCATGACGATCAGATCCGGAAGGTCTTAGACCCGTTTCAGATAAAGAACTTAGCCCACCCCAGCAACCGGCCGGCAAACATAGCTCATAGGCGCGCCAAGCACGGTATTGCCCTGTATTTTGCCGCTGTTACATTCCTGTCGATTTAGGCCTTGGAACGATAGACCGTTGTCGTTGAGCCCGTTTTATTGGGGTTCCGGCGCGGCAGGAAGGCGTTGGGATGAACGACGAGGCCCCGCGCGGCGGCCTCGACGCCAATGGGGCCAAGCGCCGGCCTCGCTGGGGTCGAAGAACGCCATATGGCATTCGTCGCGAGCCTCGCAAGCATTGGCGCGCGCCGGTCGCCTTACACGACGCTGCGACTTATGCGGCGCTCGATCTTGGCACAAATAATTGCCGCTTATTGGTGGCGCGTCCGACCGCCGACGGCTTTCGCGTCGTCGATGCATTCTCCCGCATCATCCGTCTCGGTGAAGGTGTCGCCGCCTCCGGGCGCATCAGCGAGGCGGCGATCATGCGCGCGGTCGATGCGCTGTTGGTCTGCCGCCAGAAAATGCGCGCCCGTGGCGTGGGCCGGGCGCGGCTGATCGCCACGGCGGCTTGCCGCGCCGCCGAAAACGGCGAGGAGTTTCGCTCTCGCGTGGCAAAAGAAGCCGGCCTCGAACTTGAAATCATCGATTCCGCGACCGAAGCGAGACTGGCGGCGACCGGCTGCACCGAGCTATTCGATCCGACGGCGAGCGGGATCATCCTGTTCGATATCGGCGGCGGATCGTCGGAATTGGTGCGGCTTAATCGCTCGCGTCCGGGACGAAGCGGCCCGCCAAGTCCGGACATTGTCGGCTGGGCGTCGCTGCCGGTCGGAGTCGTCACGCTGGCCGAGCGCTATGGCGGAAAAGCTGTGTCCCGCGAAATCTATCAAGCCATGGTTGGGGAGGTCGCCATCCTGGTCGATCGCTTCGCCGCCGAACATGGCAGCGACCTCGGCGCTTTCCATATGCTCGGCACCTCCGGCACCGTTACGACGATCGCCGGCGTTTTCCTGCGCCTGCCGCGTTACGAGCGCCGGCGCGTCGACGGTTGCTGGCTCAGCGACGACGAAATTTCGCGGGTGGTCGCCGAACTCATGGCGATGAGTTTCGAACAACGCGCGGCCAATCCATGCATCGGCGCCGAGCGCGCCGATCTCGTGCTTGCCGGCTGCGCCATTCTCGACGCCATCCGCCGCGCCTTTCCGTGCCAGCGGCTGCGCGTCGCCGATCGCGGACTGCGCGAAGGCATGCTGGTCGAGATGATGCGCGAGGACGGGGTCTGGGGCGAAGTGTAAAGCGATCAGCGAATGGCGCGGCTCAAGGACCGAAAACGCAGAACCGCGGCGTCGCGGGCCTGGCTCACGCGCCAGATCAGCGATCCTTATGTCGCGCGCGCCAAACGCGAAGGTTTTCGCTCGCGGGCGGCGTTCAAGCTCGCCGAAATCGACGACCGCTATAAAGTGCTCAAACCCGGTGCCCGCGTCGTCGATCTCGGCGCTGCGCCGGGCGGCTGGAGCGAGATCGCGGCCCGCCGCGTCGGCGCCGCCGGCCGTGTCGTCGCGCTCGATATTCTGGACATGAAGCCCGTTCCCGGCGCCGAGTTTTTGCAGCTCGACTTTCTCGATCCGTCCGCGCCGCAGCGCCTTGAAGCGCTGCTCGGCGGCGGCGGAGAGGCCCAAGGAAGGAATCAAACGAAAGCAGACGTCGTGCTCTCGGACATGGCGGCGAATGCAACCGGGCATCGGCAGACCGACCACTTGCGCATCATGGCGCTCGCCGAAGCCGCCGCCGACTTCGCGCGCGGCGTGCTCGCGCCGGGCGGGGTGTTTCTGTGCAAAGTCCTGCAAGGCGGCACCGAGGCGGCGCTTTTGGCCGAACTCAAGCGCGATTTCTCCAGCGTCAAGCATGTTAAGCCGCCGGCGAGCCGCAGCGATTCGTCGGAGCTTTATCTGTTGGCGAAAGGGTTTCGCGGCTAGAGCATCATCCCGAAAGGTGAATACCGGTTTCCCGCCTGCGCGAAGCCTTGCACTCGTGAATTGTATCTTCGTTTCGCGCTTGGGCGGGCGAAGGCAGGTCGGAAAAGGTCATGCTCAAACAACAGGCTAAAATTCAACCTAATCCCGTTTCGCTTTAGCGCACTGATTCGGCGCTCCCGCTCGCAGCTTCCGGCTTTCGCCCCGCAAGCTCGGCGCCGGCATCCTGCGGCAACCGCATGAAAATGAAAACCGCGCTGGCGGATAGCAACCCGACGAACAGGAAGGCCGGCGGAAAATCATTGATGCCCACAGTCGTTGAATGTTTCAGGCGCAACGTCAGCTCGACCACCAGCGCGCCGACGGCGACGCCCGTGGATAGTGAAAGCTGCTGCGCCGCGGCCACCATCGCGGTGGCGCGGCTCATTTTAGCCGGTTCGATCTCGGCATAAGCGATGGTGTTGATGGCGGTGAATTGGAGCGAGCGGAAAAAGCCGCCCGACAACAGGATCGCAATCATGCCGGCAAACGGCATCCCCTGCACAAAGCTAGCGCAGGCCGCCAAAAAAGCGCTGCTGATCAGCGCGTTGTAAAGGAGCACATTGCGGTAGCCGAAGCGGCGCAGCACGCCTGCGACCGCCGCTTTCATGAACATCGAGCCGAGCGCGGTGGTGAACGTGATGAGGCCCGATTGAAACGGCGTGAGATGAAAGCCGATTTGGAGGAGTAGCGGCAGGAGAAACGGCAGCGCGCCAATGCCGAGCCGAAACAAAAACCCGCCGAAAATACTGGCGCGAAATGTCGGCAGCCGGAGCAGAGCAAGATCAAGAATTGGCGCCGGCGTTCGCCGGGCATGGACCAAATAGGCGAGGGCGGAAATCGCGCCGCCGCACAATAGCGATGCCACGATGCTTGTCGGCAAAAATTCCAGTCCCATGGCGGAAAGGCCGAAGGCCAATCCGGCAATGGCGCAGCCGGAAAGCAAAAAGCCGACATAATCGAACGGATCGGGGCGCTCGACGCGGATATTCGGGATAAAGCGCGACGCCATGGCGATGCCGACGAGCCCGATTGGCACATTGATCAAAAAAATCCAATGCCACGACGCATAGGTCGTGATGAAGCCGCCGAGCGGCGGGCCGCAGATCGGCCCGATCAGCGCCGGAATGGTGACGAGCGCCATGGCGTTGACCAGGCGGCGTTTGTCGATGCTGCGCACCATGATCAGGCGGCCGACCGGCGTCATCATCGCGCCGCCGGCGCCCTGCACGATACGGGCGAGCACGAATTCCTCGAGCGTGTGCGAGGCGGCGCAGCCGATCGAGCCCAGCACGAAGACACCGATCGCGGCGCGAAACACGTTACGGGTGCCGAACCGGTCGGCCGTCCAGCCGCTGGCCGGTATACAGATCGCCAGCGACAACAGATAAGAGGTGACGGCGAGTTTCAAGGCGAGGGGATTGGTGCCAAGCGCCTGCGCGATGGCCGGCAGCGAGGTCGAGATGACCGTCGAGTCCATGTTCTCCATGAACAACGCGGTCGCCACGATCAGCGGCACAATGCGATCGGAGGGAGGCGTTTCCATTCTGGGCGGCTATCGATTACTGGGGCGCTCTGCCTGCCGCCGGTATCTCATTTGCCGCCTATACGCCAATCTCATGCAAGCCGCTTCGCCGCTTCATCGACCATGCCGAGGTCGGAATATTTCTTCACGTCGAGATCGTCCTTGAGGAATCCTACCTCTTTCTGCTGTTTGAGATTGTTTTGTAGCGCGCTCAGATTCGGCGTGCCGTTCGGATCGCGGTATTGATCGCGGCTGGTAAAGGCCCAATCCATGCGCGCCGGCGGCGCTTTGTTGAGCCGCGCGACAATGGCGACGGCTTCGTCATGATTCTTTGGATCGATGTACCAGCGGATCGCGCGCACGCAATCTTCAAGAAAATCAACCAGTGCGGCGCGATTCTTTTGGATGAAGCTTTCGCGGGCGGTCCATATCGTCAGTTGTGTGACGCCGAAGGCATCGCGCTGCGTGAAAAGCGTGTGGGCCATGGCGCGAAGATCCGGGTCGAGCGAGAACGGCGGCACCGCGCTGATCAGATCGGCTTTTTTCTCGGCCAGCATCGCGCGCATAGCCGGGAAGGGGGCCTCGACGATCGTGTAATCCCTGTTCGCTTCAAGTCCGCTGCGCCGGAGCATCGCGCGCATCGCGATATCCACGGCGCTGCCCATGGCGTTGGTTGCGAGCACCTTGCCCTTGAGATCCGCGACGGTTTTGATCTGGTCGTCATTGCGCACCATGAATTCGTTGGTGCCATGGCCCGGCACGCCGTCCTGGATTTCATCGCAGACGACGCGGAGGTCATCCATGCGGGCGTTCTGGATAGCAAGCCCGAATGACGAAAACGCCAGCGGTCCAATGTCGAGTTCGCCCGCTGCGAGCGCGGTAATGACCGGCGGCGTGCCCTCGAACCGCGTGGCTTCCGCGATATAGGAACGACCGAAATGGGTCAGCAGCTCCTTTTTCTCGAGCACCAAAGGGGCCGTCGAAGCGGGCACGACGACCCAGCCGATGCGGATCTTGAGGGGTCCGCTCTGGGCCCGTGCTGGGCGTCCAGCGGCAAGCGCCGCGGCAGCAACGCCACTGATCCCGAATTGGCGACGATCGATAGCCTTTTTCATGTGATTCCTCCGCCATTTCGCGCCGGAGGCCTATGAATTGCGACCAAGGCGTGCTATCGACCGCCGCCAACCCAAAAGCGGGCCCAAAAATGGGCCCAAGCGGGCCATCGACCCGGACGAGCGACTATCCGTTCGCCCGCGGGGCGTCCGCCATTTCGGGCCAGCCGGAGTTGGCAATGGCAACGAATTCAAGAGACCTACCGCGCGAAGCATACACCTTCGACGACGTGCTGTTGAAGCCGGGGCTTTCCGACGTCATGCCGTCGGAAGTCGATATCCGATCGCGGATCACACCTAACATTTTGCTCAACATTCCGATCGTCGCCTCGGCGATGGATACGGTGACGGAAGCGCATATGGCGATCGCCATGGCGCAAGCCGGCGGCATCGGCGTCCTTCACCGCAATCTCGACCCTGACGCGCAAGCCGCGCAGGTGCGGCAGGTGAAGAAATTCGAATCCGGCATGGTCGTGAACCCGGTCACGATCAATCCGGAAGCGACGCTCGCCGATGCGCTGACATTGATGCAGGAGCATCACATTTCCGGGATTCCCGTAGTCGAAGGCGCCGGCAATGGACGGGCCGGCAAGCTGGTCGGCATTCTCACTAATCGCGACGTGCGGTTCGCCACCGACAAACGGCAAAAGGTCGTCGAGCTGATGACCAAAGAGGGACTGGTCACGGTGCGCGAAGGGGTCAAGCAAGACGAGGCCAAGCGGCTCCTGCATCAGCACCGCATCGAGAAACTTCTGGTAGTCGACGGCGCGTATCGTTGCGTCGGCCTGATCACAGTGAAGGACATCGAAAAGTCGGTGGCGCATCCGAACGCCTGCAAAGACGAACAGGGGCGGCTGCGCGTCGCGGCTGCGACTTCGGTCGGCGACGCCGGTTATGTGCGCAGCGAGCGCCTGATCGACGCCGGCGTCGATCTTTTGGTCGTCGACACCGCCCACGGCCATTCGCGGCGTGTGCTCGACACAGTGACGCGGATCAAGCGCATGTCGAATGCGGTGCAGGTCGTTGCCGGCAATATCGCCACGACGGAAGGAGCGAAAGCCCTGATCGATGCCGGCGCCGATTCGATCAAGGTGGGCATCGGTCCGGGCTCGATCTGCACGACCCGCGTTGTTGCCGGCGTCGGTGTGCCGCAGCTCACCGCGATCATGGATGCGGTCGATGTGGCGAAACAGAGCAACACGCCGGTGATCGCCGATGGCGGAATAAAATATTCCGGCGATCTTGCGAAAGCGCTCGCCGCCGGCGCCGATTGCGCCATGGTCGGCTCATTGCTCGCCGGCACCGACGAGACGCCCGGCGAAGTGTTTCTTTATCAGGGCCGCTCCTACAAGACCTATCGCGGCATGGGTTCGGTCGGTGCGATGGCGCGTGGCTCCGCCGACCGTTACTTCCAGCAGGAGATCAAAGACACGCTCAAGCTCGTTCCCGAAGGCGTCGAGGGGCAGGTGCCGTACAAAGGTCCGGTCGCCAATGTGGTGCATCAGCTGGTCGGCGGATTGCGCGCCGCCATGGGCTATGTCGGCGCCAAGGACCTGGCCGAACTTCATGACAAGGCCAAGTTCGTGCGGATTTCCGGCGCAGGACTTCGGGAAAGCCATGTTCACGATGTCACGATCACGCGCGAGAGTCCCAATTATCCGAGCCGGGACTAAAGAGCCGCTTCGATGTCAGCGCCGGCGCCCGATCCGTTCGCCAAGATCCGCAACGCCACCCATGCGCATCGGGAGCGCCACGGCTGCAGCGCTTTTCCTTACTCAAACGGACCGCTGCTGGCGGCGCTGGCAGGCGCCGCCAATGCGCGCCGGATCCTCGAGCTAGGGACGGCACTCGGTTACACCGCTCTGTCGTTCGCATCCGGGGTGCGTGACGCGACCATCGACACGATCGAGCGCGACCCGGATCACGTTGCGCTCGCGCGTGAAAACATCGTCGCCGCCGGCCTCGATCACCGCATCACCGTGCACGAGGGCGAATTTTCGAGCGTGCTGCCGACGCTCGATCCCGGCTACGACGTTGCATTTTTCGACGGCGGCACGCCGGTGCCGGCGCTGCACAAAGCCTTGCGCGGGCTCCTTCGCACCGGCGGCACTCTGATCACGGCCAACCTCAATCACGGCGGCACGGCGGACACGGTGCGCAAAGCCTTGTTCGAGGGAAAAACCTGGCGCAGCGCCTTGGTCGATGAGAAGGGCGAAACCGCGATCAGTGTGAAGCTGTAGCGCCGATCATAAGCGGGTCAGCAAATCTGTGCTGGCGGACTTCGATGCTGGGAGGCGAGCCATGACCATCCAAGCGGTGTTGCTGCCGCTGTTTCTGGAAGTGATCCTGACTTTTGCACTGTTGTTTTGGCTCGCGCGCTTGCATACGCGGGATTTCGCTTCAGGCGTGACGCAACCGGAAAACGTGGCGCTGCGTGAGCCGAACTGGTCGAAGCAAAGCTTGCAGGTCGGCTATTCCTACAGCAATCAGTTCGAACTGCCGGTCCTGTTTTACGTGCTGACCATCCTCGCCTGGGTGACGCGGCACGCCGATTTTGTGTTCGTGGTGTTGGCCTGGATTTTCGTGATCTTCCGTTATCTGCAGACCTATGTGCACGTGACCAGCAATCGGGTACACCTACGCGGCGTTCTTCGGCGTCTCGATGCTCGCGCTGGCGATCATGTGGGTTATTTATATGGTTGAGATACTTACTGCGCCATGGGTCTGACGTCGCCCCATCTGACAGCTATCCAGCGGCCTAAACTAAAATTGGCGTCGGGGTAACAACCGGGGTAACGCGAAGGAAGGGCCGCTCATAAGCCGAAGGCCCCCGCCAGTGTCGGCGAGGGCCAGAATAGAAATAACGAGCCGGTGGGGCTGGCTACGGCTTATGGGGCCGTTACCCCACGGAAATGTAGTCCGGTGAGATCGGTGCGAACGCGATCCACCATTTCGACATGAAACGGCGCGCAAACCATTTGTCCATGTCGTCGTAGATGGACGGCTCTCCTGACACCCACTTCAGATACGGGATGATTGGCACATCAAGGTTTGAGATCGTAAGTCGGAGCGGGCAGTTGCATAGCCATGTCGGACTTCCCCGCCACCCACGTTCTCGGCAATCCTCAACCGTGCCAGGAGGAAAATCACGTCGTGTTCGTTGCTCGGTCAGCCAGACGACCGGCAGATAGGCGACAAGATGGCATGAACGGCGGGGCTGTAGACCCCGCCGCATGATCGACGGAACATTCTGGATTTTGGTGAAGTGATACAGCCCGCTCAAGTTCGCCTCCGCCTCCTTGTTAGGGTTACGGCTTAGCACGCATCGAGCCGGTGCCTCCCCGGTGGCACGTAATCAGCATACAGCGCCAGATCGCCACCCTCGTCAGCGGGACGGTCGCCCCACGTATGGACCATTATGTCAGTGCCGTCGCCACTCCACCATGCGACGCGCAGCGGCCATGCCCTGCGGTGCAGTGCTGATGCAACGGCAAAGCCAAGTGACTCAGCGCTTGCGAATGCTAAAGGCACCGCTTCCTCCAAATGCGGCGGTAATCGTGTGACCCGTATGTGCGTAAACCGCCATTCGTCTGAGTGGCAGCGAGAGAATTTATTGTCGGTGGACCACTCAATATCAGGCCACATGTCCTCTGCGACTTTACGGCCCGCACTATTGGCAAAGACCATCACTACCGATCCGTGTTTGCCGTCTACTTGAATGTCAAATTTCGAGTCGATCTCACTGAGCTTTAAGCTTAGCCGTTGCTCGCGCGACCTTGCCTTGCGCCGTTCGTGCCGGTTCATGATTCGCCTCCGTTGTTCGACAACGGGTAGCAGCAATTTGTAAGCCGGGAGAAAAATCGACGTTTGCGTCCACAAATTCCTGCACGCGTGTGGATAAAGCGGATCCGATCAGGAATTTATTCGTGCGGTATCAACGCATGATCAAAAATTGGCCGTGACGTGAGGGGCGTCAGCGTCGCGGCCCCGGCATGCGCGAGAGGAGGCGTGACGCGCTCGCCGCTCGGATAATCAAATCAGTGGAATTAAATTTTCGCGGAGGCGACCGCGCAATGTCCGCTTTACCCCCAAAAGCGGGCATCGTTCAGCGCGATCGTGATGTCCGCTTTGTGCCAAAAGCGGACATTATGCGGTGCAGCAAACGGCCGCCTATTCGATCACCTCGTCGGCGCGAGTAAGTACCGACTGCGGGATGGTGATCCCTAGCGCAGACGGTGGTAAGACTCAGAGCACTACACACCACGCCACACAAATCTAAGCCGGGCGGCCGCGTAAAAGTTTCACTCTCTCGCCCATACCTTTTGCATACCAGTCTTTAACCAACGTGCAGTGGTG
>JBPYFG010000138.1:0-3986 GCA_051986365.1 Xanthobacteraceae bacterium | reverse complement strand
TTATTCATGTTGGCCGCGGCTTGGACGCTGCAAACCGATGGGCACGTGCGGGTCGACATCTTTTATGCCCGTGGCACTGCGCGGGCGCGCGCAGCCATCGATCTTCTCGGCGCCGTCGTGTTTCTGTTGCCCTTTGCCGCGGTCCTATTCGCTTTGACGCTGCCCTATGTCGAGCGTTCTTGGCACATTTTCGAAGGTTCGCCGCAGCCGAGCGGTTTGCCGTTCGTCTACCTGCTCAAGACCATCATTCTGCTGTTCGCGGCCTTGATCGGCCTGCAAGGCGTGGCACAAGCCATCCGCGCTGCGCTCATCTTGAGCGCTCCCTCGCAGCCACAACCGCAGTGATCATGGGCGAAACGCTTGCGGTTGGGATGGTGCTCGCGGTCTGCGCCTTGTTGCTGCTCGGCTATCCGGTCGCCTTCACGCTCGCCGGCGTGTCGCTCGGTTTTGCCGGCCTCGGCTCAGCCTTGGGTATTATGGATATTGCGCTGCTCGGCGCGCTGCCGGCGCGCATCTTCGGCATTATGACCAACGACGTGCTGCTGGCGATTCCACTCTTCATTTTCATGGGCGTCATGCTGGAGCGTTCGCGGATTGCCGAGGAATTGCTGGAGACGATGGGTCGGTTGTTCGGCCGATTACCGGGCGGCCTCGGCGTATCGGTGATCGTCGTCGGCGTGCTGTTGGCGGCGGCCAAGGGCGTTGTCGGCGCGACAACCGTCACCATGGGTCTGATCGTGCTGCCGACCATGCTGCGCCACGGCTACGATAAGGCTTTGGCCGCGGGCACAGTTGCGGCCACGGCGACGCTCGCCCAGATTTTTCCGCCGGCGACTGTGCTCGTTCTGCTCGGCGATCAGCTGAGCAATTCGTATCAGGCGGCGCAATTGGCCAAGGGCAATTTTGCGCCGCAGACGGTCACCGTGGCCGATCTGTTTGCCGGCGCCATCGCTCCGGCTCTGGTTCTGGTCTCGTTTTATCTCCTTTACGTCGTCGCCGTGGCGGTGCTGCGGCCAAAGAAATCTCCCGCGATTCCCCCCGATCCGGCCGCGCTGGTCGGCGCCGCGTTTGGCGCACGGCTGGTCTCGGCTCTCGTTGCGCCATTCGCGCTGATCCTCGCGGTGCTTGGCTCCATTCTCGGCGGTATCGCAACGCCGACCGAAGCCGCCTCGGTCGGCGCGGTAGGCGCGATTTTGCTTGCCATGCCCAAGGCCGGCGCCAGGGGCTTGCTGCTGCCGGTCATGATCCGCACCACTCAGATCACCAGTATGATCTTCGTCATCTTGGTCGGCGCGACTGTATTCAGCCTGGTGTTCCGCGGGCTCGGCGGTGACGGCCTCGTTGAGCGCACCCTGACCAATCTGCCCGGCGGCGTTGCCGGCGCGGTTCTCGCGGTCATGGTTGCCGTCTTTCTGCTCGGCTTTGTCATGGACGCGTTCGAAATTATTTTCGTCGTTGTGCCGATCGTGGCGCCGGTGCTGCTGCAAATGCCGGGAGTCGATCCGGTCTGGCTCGGCATCATGCTGGCGGTCAATCTCCAGACCTCCTACATGCATCCGCCACTTGGTCCGACATTGTTCTACCTGCGCGGCGTTGCGCCGCCCGAAGTGACGACGCGCGATATTTATCTCGGCATCATTCCTTTCGTGCTCATTCAGCTTGCCATGCTGATCGCGCTGTGGTTTGCGCCGGGGCTTGCGACCTCGCTGCCGCATCGGCTTTATGCGCCGTGATTTTCCACGCCGCGCCATTGGATCGAAAAAGGACAAGTCATGACCGCCACAAAAATTTTCAATCTTGACGGCAAAGTCGCGCTGGTGACCGGCGCCTCCAGCGGGCTTGGCGCCCACTTCGCCGAGGTTCTCGCGGCCAACGGCGCTGCCGTCGTCTTGGTGGCGCGGCGTGCCGAGCGGCTCACTACGCTACAAGCGCAAATCGCCAAATCCGGAGGTAAGACGATCACCATGTCCGCCGATGTGCGCGACCGAAACGCTATGGCCGGCGCCTTCGATGCCGCCGAGAAGGCCTTCGGCACGGTGACGATCCTCGTCAACAATGCCGGCGTCGCGCATGCCGCGCGCGCGGTCGAGCTTGCCGAGGAAGAATGGCGGCGCATTCTCTCCATCGATCTCGACGCCGTGTTCTTTTGGGCGCAGGAAGCCGCGCGACGCATGCTGGCGGCGAAAAGCGGCGGCAGCATCGTCAACATCGCCTCGGTGCTCGGCTTCGGCGTCGATAAGGGTGTGGTCGCCTACGCCACCGCCAAGGCCGGCGTGATCCAATTGACCAAGGCGCTGGCGCTCGAACTTGCGTTCAAGGGTATTCGTGTCAACGCTATCGCGCCCGGTTGGATCGTTACCGAAATGAATCGCGATTATCTGGCGACCGAGCGCGGCGTTGCGATCAAGCGCGACATTCCGATCGGCCGGTTCGGTGAAGAACGCGATCTCGACGGCCCACTCTTGCTGCTGGCGTCCGATGCCGGTCGCTTCGTCACCGGCGCGACCATCGTCGCCGACGGCGGCCAGATGATCGCGCTGCGGGGCTGAGGGACCGCCTCTCAGATTTTATTCGATGCTTCCCGAACGAAATTGATGATGCCGGAGAAGTCGCTCGCGCTGTGGCCGGCCGCGGCGTATCGGTCGTAGATTTCCGCCGCATGGGCGCCGATCGCAGTCTTGACATGCGCGGTCTCCGCGGCTTCGCGGGCAAGCTTGAGATCCTTCAACATCAAAGCCGCGGCGAAACCGGGCTTGTAGCCGTTATTGGCGGGACTCGCCGGAACGGGACCGGGCACCGGACAATAACTCGTTAGCGACCAGCACTGGCCTGAGCTTGCTGAGGCGACGTCGAAAAGCGCCTGATGCGAAAGCCCAAGCTTCTCGCCCAGAACGAAGGCTTCGCTGACCGCGATCATCGAGGCGCCCAGGATCATATTGTTGCAGATTTTCGCGGCTTGGCCGTTGCCGGCATCGCCGCAATGCACGACGCGTTTGCCCATGCGATCCAAAATGGGTTTGCCGCGCGCAAAGGCCTCCGCCGAGCCGCCGACCATGAAAGTCAACGTCGCCGCTTTGGCGCCGGCAACGCCACCGGAGACCGGCGCATCGAGCGCGGCGATGCCGCGTTCGGCGGCAAGCGCATGCGCCGCGCGCGCACTGGTCACGTCGACGGTCGAGCAATCGATGAACAGCGCGCCGCGTTTTGCCAACGGCAAGACTTCGGCCCAGACCGAGCGCACATGTTCGCCCGCCGGCAGCATCGTGATCACGATGTCGGCGGTTTCGACTGCGGCCCGGGCGCTCGCCGCTATCTCGAGACCGGATTGGGCGCTGGCCTGGCGCGCCGCCGCAACGACGTCGAAGCCGGTGACAGCGTTACCGGCTTTGACGAGATTCGTGGCCATGGGCGCGCCCATATTGCCAAGCCCGATGAATCCGATAGTCGGCATAAAGACTCCTATTCGAATGTCAGCTCCAGTTCGCTCAACGAGCGGAAGTGCCGGTCGACGATCTCCGGCGTCACCGCTTCGATCCTGTCGGGTCGCCAGCGCGGGTTGCGGTCCCTATCAATGATGGCTGCGCGAATGCCTTCAATGAAGTCGTGCCCGGCAATGCAAGCGAGCGCGATACGGTAGTCCTGCGCAAAACTCTCCTCAACCCGGTCGAATGTCGCCGCTGAGCGGATATTGCGCAGCGTCACCTTCAGCGAGGTCGGCGAGGCCTTGCGCATAACGTCGAGCGCCGCCCGCGCGCCTTCAGTGCCGCATGCGCGCAAGTGCGCGACAATTTCCTCAAGCGCGCCGCCGCCGTAACAGGCATCGATCCATTCGCGTTCCTTCGGCAATCGCGCGGGAGCGGAGGCAGCCGACAGTCGTTCGAGGCCGGCATGGACTTCATCATGGCTGCGGCAAGTGGCGAGCATGGCAGGGAGTTCAATCAAGCGATCAACAGGCACTTGGATATCGGCGAGTTTGCAGACTAGCG
>JBPYFG010000137.1:0-9497 GCA_051986365.1 Xanthobacteraceae bacterium | reverse complement strand
GCGCCCGAGCCGTGCGCTGCCAGCCGCGCTTCGAGTCTGTGGCCGGCGCTGGCGCAAACGAATTTTCCCGCCTGCGCGGCGAAGAGTTCGTCGATGGCGCGCGCGTTCTTGCGCTTGATCGCCTCGCCGGTGAGGATTACGGCGCCGCCGTCGATCTGATCTTTGGTGAAACCAGCCTCGCGGTAGCAGCGGTCGATGAAGTCGCCCAGCACGGCGGCGTCGATCAGATCATCTGGACCAAACGGTGTCAGCAGTATCGGCGAGCGCCACACGATGTCGCGGCCGATCACGACAAAGCGGCTCGAGTGACCTTGCGCTTGCCGCTGCAAGGCAACCTTTGCAAATAAAAGATGCGAGGTGGAACTGCCGATGTCGATGCCGACGGTGGTGAACGCGAGATTGTCTTGCGCCCAGATCGTCCGCGCGACGGCAGCGCGTTCGGCGAGCGTCTCGCTATGCTCGTGGAAAAAATCGGTCTCGTGCATCGGGGTGCAATATCTGCGCGGCCCAGATCTCTCTTCCGCCGCGGGTAAAACTAGAGCACGATTCCTTCATACTGAAGCGAAATGCAACAAGTTGGCCAATTAGGATCCGAAATCTATGATCCGAAATCGGAAGCCCGATTTCGTTTGGCCGTTCATCCTTCGAGGCTCACTTCGTTCGTACTTCAGGATGATGGGATTAGGCGAGTCGATTTCAAGTAAACTCGGTTCAGTTGGTCTGCAAAAGACCGGCCACGGTCTTGATCTCGTTGCGGGCGTATTTCGGCAGCCCGGCGCTGATCGATTCGCCGGAATTGAACGACGACTGCCCCATCAGGACTTGCGCCGGCACGAGGTTGCGCAGAACCGGCACTTTCTCGAATTCGCGCTTCTCATCAAGCACGTTGGCCTTGATCGCCAGCGCCATGAATGCGGTCACGATGGTTTTGTCGGCGTCCGACGGGTGGGCCTGAAAGACGGCGAAAAACTTCCCGAATTTCATGATCTGATTTACGTAAAAAATGTTCTGCGCAAGCACGCCGGCGATCGGCGTGTTAAGCGCGGTCAGCTCCTGCAGTCCGCTCTGATCGAGATCGGCCGGCGACAGCACGGCGAGTTCGCTTTGAAAATCGATGTGATCGGCAACCTTTTTGCTGTCGCGCAATTTGTTCACGAGCGTGATGCCGATCGGTATCTTGCCCTCGAGCTTATAGGTCGACGCGATGCAGATCGCATTGGCAATGCCGGTGCACCACTTGCGATCGGGGTTCTCGTTACCGGTTCCGGCTTTATCCTTAAATGCCGCAACATCGGCCGCGCCGAGCAGTGAATGTTTTATGGCGGGATCAATCTTTTGCAGAAAGGCGAGCGTCACGTAATGGGAAAGATCGATTGCGCTTGGCGCTTTAGTCAGCACGAAGCGCGCCTCCGCGACATACATGTAAAGCTTTTCAGTATACGGCTTCTGCGCCGCCTCGCCGGAGCTGGCCTCGGCATTGACCAGCGGTTCGACGTAATTCGGAAACAGCGCCAGAAATTTTTTCTCGATCGGCTGCCGGCTTGCCCACTCATCAAAGCGCATCAGCGCGCTCTCGTTGGTGGTCCCGGCGCCGCCGGTATGATCGCTAAATTCGATCGCGCCCGCCGCGAGCCGCGTCGCGTCCACCTTGCGCGCCGAGCTCACATTGTCGATGCGAAATTCAGTCGTTTGCGCCATGACCCATTGCGCGAACAGCAATGTGCCAGCAATCGAGGCAAGGATCGCCGCGCGCCGCATGCGAGCTTCTTTCAAGGGAACTCGATCAATTCACCCGCCCGCCCCAGAAGAATTCACGCAGCGGCGAGGGATTGTCGCTCCAACGCCAGGGTTGGAACAGGCCCCGCGCCGCAGGCGGCGGTTGCGGCGGCAGTGAACGCCAATTGGGATAATACGAGCGTCCGATCCACTGGCCACTGTGATTGTACCCGCCCCAGAAAGACCCCTGGTCGTTATAGCCCCACTGGTCGCCTTCATAATAGCCGTAGCGTGAGGCCAACTGATATTGGGTGTCCTCGATCTGACCGGTGGCATCGCGCCGGAAGTGCTCGACGAAATTGCCTGCCGTGACGCGATTGCCGCTGTAATAGTCGATCGGCGCATCCACAAGCAGTTTTCTCGCCTCCGGCGATGGGCCGCTCAGGAGCGTTTTCGGCGCAACGTGTTGGGCCCAGATCGCCTGGATGATCGGCTCGAAGACCGGCAGCGCCACGCGCGCGCCGGTCGCATTGGTGCCGAGCGAGCGCCGCTTGTGATTGGCGTTGTCGTAACCAACCCAGACCGCGACGGTGACGTCATTGGTAAAGCCGATGAACCAGCCGTCCACCGCGTCTTCGGTCGTGCCGGTTTTGCCGGCAACATAGGGGGAGAGCCCGGCGATTGCGCGTGCGGTGCCGCGCGCCACGACCCCCTGCAACATGGTCTTGAGCTGGTAAAACGAGGCGCGGTCCGCGGCGCCGATCCACGGCAGCGGCGTCTTCGGATATTCGTAGACCGTGTGGCCGTCCTCCTCGATCGAATCGATGCCGTGCGGCTGCGGCAGCGCGCCTTCATTGGCGACTGCCGCATAGAACGCGGCGAGATCGATCATGCGTACCGGCTGCGCGCCGAGCACGAAGGGGTAATAGCGCACGCATTCGGAATAGATTTTCGCGGCGACTGCCGTGGCGCAGACCGCGTCGAGACTACTCTCCGGACTGTCGCTGATCCCGCCGTCGAGCAGATGGGCGGTCACCACGTTAATGGAATTTTCGAGCCCGCGCCGCATGGTGAACAGGCCGCCTTCGTTGTAATCGGCATTGCGTGGCGACCAGTAATCCTGCGGACGCGCGTAGCCGCCATAGTCGCGGCTGATCACGTCGCGGCCATCGGCGCCGTTGCCGATCGGGGCGAGCGTGATCGGTTCGTTCGGCACCAGCGTGTTCGGCTGCAGGCCGCGTTCCAGCGCGGTGAGGTAGGTCAACGGCTTCATCGCCGAGCCGGGCTGACGCTGGCTCTGCGCGACACGATTGAGCTGGCTGAGTGGATAAGAAAAGCTGCCCGCCATCGCCAGGATCCGCCCGGTCTTGTTCTCGAGCACCAGCGCCGCGCCCTGCACTGTCGGGCGGACACGGAGCTGCGCCTGGCCGCTGGTTTGCACCGCGACGGTGCTTAACGCGGTATTTGATTTGCTCCTTGACTTGGTCTGGGCACTTCTGCTCTCGACGGCTTTGCTCTCGACGACATGGACGTAGACGACGTCGTATAATCCGAGGCTGCGCCGGATCGCGGCGCTCCACACGGCGAGCGGCAGGATGCGTCCGTCCGGCAGGCCGACGCGGATTGCCTCGTCGCCTTTCTTGCCGCCGCCCTTGCTCAGCACAACCGCCGGAGTGAAGTGCACATCGTAGAGCGGCAGGCGCGCCGCTTGCAGCGCCTGCTGCCACGCTGGGGTGGCGGCCGGCGTGCCGGTGCGATTGTCGCTTTCGAGTTTGCGGACCGCGTCGCCGATATTCGCTTCAGGCCCGCGGAATTGCATCCGCCCGGTCGATAATTCGTAACGCGCCAGGCCTTCCTGCAGCGCCGCTTCGGCGTCGCGCTGCAATCGCGCATCGATTGTGGAATGCACGGTGTATGAGCGCGCGGTCAGGCTCGTGACACCATCGGCCTTGGCCTCACGGCCGACGAAGTCGACGAAGTGAAAGCCGGTATCGCGCCGCGGAAGCTGGTAGGCGACGAGCTTTGGCGGCGCCGCGAGCGCCTCATCCTTCTGCCCCGCGTTGATGGCGCCGTCTTCCTGCATGCGGTCCAGCACATAAGTGAGCCGCTCTTTGGCGCGATCGGGATGCCGATCCGGATTGTAGTAATTCGGTCCCTTCAAGAGGCCGGCCAGCATCGCACCCTCGGGCAAGGTGAGATCCTTGGCCGATTTGCCGAAATAGCTGCGCGCGGCCATCTCGATGCCCCACGAGCCGCGGCCGAGATAGGCGGAGTTCAAATACAGTTCGAGAATTTCGTTCTTGCCGAGCGTATTTTCGAGCCGCGAGGCCACGATCATCTCGCGAATTTTGCGCTCATAGGTGACGTCGTCGCCGACCAAGAGATTTTTCACCACCTGCTGGGTGATGGTTGAGCCGCCCTGCGGCCGGCGCGGATCGGCCAGGTTGCCGACGAAGGCGCGGATGATGCCGCGCTCGTCGACGCCGTGATGCTGATAGAAGCGCCGATCCTCAGCGGCGACGAAAGCCTTTTGCACCGGCTCGGGAACATCGGCGAGCGAAATCCAGATGCGCCGGTTTCCGGACTCGAACACGTCGGCGAAATCACGGCCATTGCCGTCGAGCACGACGCTCATGCTCGGCAATCGCTTGCCTTTAAGAATGGTCTGATCCGGCAGATCCGCTGCCGCGTTATTGAAGAACTCAATCACCTGCCGCATGTCGACGACCGGGTTGGTGATCGGCTCGCTTTTGCAAAACTGGTGATAGGCGGTGTTCAGGTCGGTGAAGTTCAGCCCGTGAAAGGCCTTGATCTCGGCGCCTACCGCCTTGGGATCGTCAAGCGCGGTGGCGATCAGATCGTCGAGATTGATCGATTCAATATCGAAGGCCTGCTTCATATGCGCGCAGCCGTTGCGCAAGATCTGCACGACCTCGTCCCCATCCTTGGCCGGATCGAATTGCGTCTTGATCGCCTGCGGCTGAGTGGTGACCTGGCTCAGCGCCAGCGCGGTCGCAAAGATCTTGACCAGGATCAGGTCCATAGGAATCGGGAAATCGGGTGCCGTTTCACTGCCCAACGGGACAACGGCGATTATACCGATCTGATCCACACAAAAAGACTTTTTTGCGGGTGGGGCGAGGCTGCCAAACCGTGGCAACGATGGCACAAATTGTGCGGAATTAGGCAACCCTTGCGAAGCCGTCATGGTGAGGTGCCAGGCCTCAGTCCTTCGAGGCTCGCTTGCGCTCGCATCTCAGGATGACGCCGGGCCTCGAACCATGACTGCTTAATGACTGCTCAAGACTTGGCCGGCGCCAAGCCGTCAAAATGACCGCGATGCTGGAGTAAAGCCAATAACAGCAGGGCCGGCAGACCGGCGCCCGCGCATATGGCGAAGAACCACGCCCATCCGGTCGCGGCTGCGATGAAGCCCGCCGCCGACGAAAGGTAAGTCCGCCCGAATGCCGCCAATGCGGTTAGAAGCGCATATTGGGTCGCCGTATGCAACGGGTTGCGGCACAGCGCCGACAGATAGGCGACGAAAATCACGGTGCCGATGGCGCTGGTGAAGTTCTCGGCAATGATGGCGAAGGTGAGCCACGCCGCGTTGTGGCCGAGCACCGCTTGCCATGAAAACGCGAGGTTGGCGAAGCCTTGCGCTAGTCCACCGATCCAGAGGCTTACCGGAAGCGAAAAAGCGCGCGCCAGCGAACCGCCGGCGAAGCCGCCGATCAGCGTCGCCGCAAGTCCGACGCCTTTGATGATCGCCGCATATTCGTTGCGTGAGAAACCTAGGTCGATCACGAAAGGCGCGGTCATGGCGCCCGAGAGTGCATCGGTGAATTTGAAGAGAATGACGAAAGCCAAGGCCACCAAGGCCAGATCGCGGGTCAAAAACTCCGAGAAAGCGCCGACCGCGGCTTCGACGACTCGCTGCAGCGAGGTTTCGCGGGCCTGCGCCGCAACTGCATTCGCCGATTTTTCCGGCTCATGCGCGAACAGCGTTGTTGCCACGCCGAGGAGAACCAGCACCGCCATTGCCGCGTAGCCGGCGGTCCAGGCGGCGTTGTGAGCAAGACCGAGGCCTTGGAAGCCGCTGACCAGAAATAGGGCGCCGGCGGTCGAAACCAGCATGCCGATGCGGTAGGCCGCGACATAGGACGCCATGCCGGCGGCCTGTTCGCTTTCATCGAGGCTTTCCACGCGAAAGGCATCGACCACGATGTCCTGGGTCGCCGAGGCGGTCGCAACCAGAAGCGCCCCGATCGCCACCGGTAGCGGCGAGACCGAAGGATCGCACAGGCCGAGAAGGACGATCGCCACCATCAAGAGAAATTGCGACAACAGCAGCCAGCCGCGGCGCCGGCCGAACCGGCGGGTCAGGAGCGGCACGTCGAGCGCGTCGATCAGCGGCGCCCAAAGAAATTTGATCGTGTAGGGCGTACCGACCAGCGCAAATAATCCAATCGTGCCGAGATTGACGCCGGCTTCCGTCATCCAAACAAGGAGCGTCGACCCCGATAAAGCCAGCGGCAGGCCCGAGGAGAAGCCGAGAAACATGATCACGAGCACGCGCGGCTTGAGGTAAACCGCAACCGTCTGGGTCAGGAACGGGCGCGCCGCTGCGGCGCGGGCATCGGAACGCACGGCCATACGCCGCTACTCACCTGCTTGCAATTTGAGAGTCGGCGCCGTCACGACATTGTCCGCTTGCGTCTCCAACTCGACCTCCCGGATGCGGTCGCCATGGGCCTCGATCTTGTCGACGGACACGATCGCCAGCCGGATGTCTTCACTGGCCTGATGGAAATGCGTTTGCAATTTGCGGACGCGTTCTCCCAACAAGCTTACATCTTTCACCAAACGCGCGACTTCGTCGCGGATTTGATCGGCCGCCTCGCGCATGCGGGCGTCCTTCTGGATTTGCTGCACCATCTGGATGGCGAGCGCGAGGAGCGCCGGTGACACAATCATGACGCGGGCGCGATGGGCGCGCTGAAAAAGATCGTCGAAGCGCTCGTACAGCTCGGCATAGACCGATTCCGACGGCACGAACATCAACGCGACCTCATAGGTCTCGCCGGGGATTAAATATTTGTCGGCGATGTCGGCAATGTGCTTGCTCACATCGGTTCGTAAGCGCTGGGCCGCCGCTTTACGTTCGTCCTCGGATTTCGCTTCGCGATAGGCGGTCACCGCTTCGAGGGGGAATTTGGCGTCGATCGCCATCGGCCGCTTGTCCGGCAGGAACACGCAACAATCGGGCCGGGTGCGGTTCGAAAGCGTGCGCTGAAATTCGTAAGCGCCTTTCGGCAATCCGTCGGCAATAATCGCTTCCATGCGCAATTGCCCGAACGCGCCGCGCGATTGCTTGTTGGCTAACACTCCCTGCAGCGACGTCACCTCGGTGGCGAGTGCGGCGATGTTCTTCTGCGCGCTGTCGATCACGGCAAGCCGCTCATGCAGCTTGTGTAAATTCTCGGCGGTGTGCTGCGTAGTCTTCTGCAGCGAATCGCCGAGCCGGTGCGAGACGCTGTCGAGTCGCTCGTTGACCGCATGCTGAACTTGCGACTGCCGGTCGGCGAGCATTTTGATCATGGCCTCAAGCCGCGCCGCGCCGTCGCGCTGCGCCTGCATCAATTCCGCTATCGTCGCCTCCGGATTTGCCGAATGACGGCTCCGCCACAGCACGACGCCGAGCGCGGCAAGTCCGGCGACGGCGATTGCGGCAACGAGCAAGGTCAGGACGCTCTCGGTCATGCGCCGCTCGACGGGTCAGGCGGTGGTTCGCCCTGGTGTTTACCCACGTGATTCGTCCAGCTGATTCGCCCAGCTGATTCGCCTGGGAACGAACAGCGAACGGTCATAGCCGCTTGCCGGGCGTTGCGCAATTAAAACCGGTGCATTGACCCCGCTTTACGCACCAATTACATCGGCCGACATGACGGTATGACGATGGCGATCCGCGAGATTATCAAGCTTCCCGATAAGCGCCTGCGGCTGAAATCGGAGCCGGTCAAACAGATCGACGCCGGGATTCGTAAGCTTGTCGATGACATGTTCGAGACGATGTACAAAGCGCCAGGCATCGGTCTTGCCGCGATCCAGCTCGGCGTCGCCAAGCGCGTGATCACCATGGACTTGTCGAAAAAGGAGCACGATCACGAGCCGCACGTGTTCATCAATCCGGAAATCCTTTGGCAATCGGAGGAGCGCGCCAAGTTCGAAGAAGGCTGCTTGTCGATTCCGGATTACTATGAAGAAGTCGAACGGCCGGCCCAGGTGAGGGTCAAATATCTCGATCTTGCCGGCAAGAAGCGCGAGATCGACGCCAAGGGGCTGTTGGCGACCTGCCTGCAGCACGAAATCGATCACATCAACGGCGTGCTCTTCATCGATCATCTGTCCAAGCTCAAGCGCGACCGCGTCATCAAAAAATTCGCCAAGGCAGCCAAAAGCAGCGCGACCAAGAACGTGGAGGCGTGATTGGCGCTCCGCCTCGTTTTCATGGGCACGCCCGACTTCGCGGTGCCCACATTGGGCGCGATCGTCGATGCCGGACACAAATTGACGGCGGTGTATACGCGTCCGCCGCGACCGGCCGGCCGCGGCATGGCGGTGCAGGCCTCGCCGATTGCACATCAGGCCGAGCGCTTCGGCTTGCCGGTTTTTGCGCCTAAAACTTTGCGCGACATCAGCGCCGTCGAGGCGATGCGTAGGCATCACGCCGATGCCGCAGTGGTGGTGGCCTTTGGCATGATCTTGCCAAAGGCAATTCTCGATCTGTTTCCGCTCGGTTGCTTCAATCTGCACGCCTCGCTCTTGCCGCGCTGGCGCGGCGCGGCGCCCATCCAGCGCGCCATCATGGCCGGCGATGGCGAAACCGGCGTCGCTGTCATGAAAATGGAAGAGGGCCTCGATACCGGTCCGGTTGCGATAGAAAAACGAGTGGCCATCGGCCCCAATGCCACCGCCGGCGATCTGCACGATGAGCTCGCTCGGCTTGGCGCCCGTTTGATCGCGCACGCGCTCGCAGAGCTGGAAGAAGGAAAGCTGGGCTTGACGCCGCAACCGAGTGTCGGCGTGACCTATGCCAACAAAGTCGAGAAAACCGAAACCCGTATCGACTGGACGCAAGCGTGGAACAAGGTTCACGACCATTGCCGCGGCCTCTCTCCGTTTCCGGGCGCCTGGTTCGAACATGCAAATGCCGGCCGCATCAAGGTTCTGCGCAGCACCAAGGCTAGCGGCGCCGGCGAGCCCGGCCGCGTGCTCGATGACGGACTGACCGTCGCATGTGGGGAGGGCGCGATTCGGCTGCTCGAATTGCAACGCGCCGGACGGCAACCGATGCACGCGGAGGAATTCCTGCGCGGCACGCCGGTCCCACGCGGCAGCAGGCTGCACTAATGCCGCGCTACAAGCTCACGATCGAATATGACGGCACGTCCTATGTCGGCTGGCAGGCGCAGGATAACGGCACTTCGGTCCAGGGCGTTCTCACCGCGGCGATTGCCGCATTCGCGGGCGAGCACGTCACTGTCGGCGCTGCCGGACGGACCGATGCCGGCGTCCACGCGCTCGGCCAGGTCGCGCATCTCGATCTCGCCAAGGACTGGGACACCGAGACCGTGCGCGACGCCATCAATTTTCACTTAAGGCCGCAGCCCGTGGCGGTGCTTGCTGTCGAGCGCGCCGCGCCGGATTTCGACGCGCGGTTCTCGGCGATCAAACGTCATTACCTCTATCGCATCGTCAATCGGCGCGCCGATCTTACG
>JBPYFG010000136.1:0-3365 GCA_051986365.1 Xanthobacteraceae bacterium | reverse complement strand
TTAGGAAACCGCTGCTCTATCCGGCTGAGCTACGGGACCAGATTGCGGTGCGGGTATAGCACCCTCTGTCGGCCCTCGCACCTCAGCTCGGTCGATCTTCGCTACTGCGTGGCGATGTGGTTGGCGCGGATCACGTCGCCCCACAGTTTGACCTCGCGCTTGAGCAGATCTTGCGCGGCTTGCGGGCTCTCTTCGTCCTGCGGGTATAGATCCATGCCGCCGTCGTTAAACGTCTTGCGCAGCTTGGCATCGGTGAGCGCCACGCGCAGCGCACTGTTGAGCTTTTCGATGATCGGCCGTGGCGTTGCCGCTGGCGCGAGCAACATGTGCCAGAAATCGATATCGGCCTTAGGATAACCGAGCTCGCTCATGGTCTTGAGCTGCGGCAAACCGGCGAAGTCCTTCCTGCCGATGAGCGCATAGGCCTTGAGTTTGCCGGAATTGACCAGCGGCGTGGCGACGACCGCTGAGATCGGACCCAGATCCACTTGCCCTGCCAAAAGATCGACCAGCGCCGGACCGGCGCCGCGGTAAGGCACTTGCGTGACTTTGACGCCGAGCTCCTGAAAGATCAGCACCTCGGCCAAGTGGCCAAACGAGCCGACCCCGGGATGCCCGATCCGAATTGTCTGGCCGGGCTGTTTTAGCCAGCGCAACAGCTCGCCGAAATTGTTCGCCGGCAGCGACGGCCGGCCGGCGAGCGTGTTCGTCGTGGTATTGACCAGTCCGATCGCCGCAAAATCCTTCTCGGCATCGAAGGTGCGGTCCGGATAAAGCGTCATGCCGGCAGCGAGCGCATCCTGATGTAATAGGATCGTGTAGCCGTCGGGATCGGCATGGGCGACCTTCGCGGCTGCGATCATGCCACCGGCGCCGCTGACGTTTTCAACGACGATCGGCTGACCCAGCGCCTTCTGCATCGGATCTTGAAGGATGCGCGCGGTCGCATCGTCGGCACCACCGGGCGCGAACGCCACCACGAGCGTGACCGGACGATTGGGATAGGTCTGTGCCGCCGCACCACCTGCCGCGACTGCGCAGAGCATGGAGGCAGCAAACGCGCCTGCAAATCGCATGATTCCTCCCCTTGCCCGTCGATTGATAGTGGCAGCCGGCGCAGCAGCGCGATTTCTGAAACGGGTTCGGATATTCAGCGCCTTTCCGAGCCGCCCCGCAAGGCGGATCGGATCCGTGCGACTTCGCGTCCTAAAAAAGACGTTTGCGCACGTGCCACGGGACGTCCTTCCAGTCGCGGAGTCTCCCCGAGGTGGGCCGAAAAAACCGCGCGAGCACCGCGGCGGTGCCAGACTGGCATCCAGGGCCGCCGCAGGAACGCCGCATTCCGGCCTTTGGCTTGGCGCCCATTGGAGGCTTCATGGGGATTCGTTGGGGGTGCATGGCGGGTTCGCGGCACGCCTGCTCGATAGCCGCATTGGCGGCGGGATTTGCGGCGATGGCCGGCGAGCTGCCGGCAATCGCTGGCGATCAGGCGTCGATACGGCAGGAGCAGGTTTGCGGGGGCGACGAGATAGCCCGCGGCACTGTCGGTAAGATTCTCGACGGACGCACTTTCGTGCTCGACGATGGACGCGAAGTACGCTTGGCGGCAATCGAAGTTGCGCCGCTGGCCGGGCCGCAGGACCAGGCGGACCCGGCAGGGCGCGCTGCGGCGGCGGCCCTTAGCGCCCTTGCCGCCGGCGATCAGGTTGTGCTGCGGCGGGCGGAGAGCGGGTCCGATCGCTACGGCCGGCTGCTGGCCTACGCCTATACGCTGCGGGACGGCGATGAGTTCCTGCTACAGCGGGAACTCGTGGCCGAGGGACTGGCCCGGGTCGGCACCCGCATTGGGCGTCCGTGCGCCGGGCACCTGTTGGACCGTGAAAAGGCGGCCCGTGAGGCTAAACTTGGCCTATGGGCCGATCCGTATTACGAGGTGCTCAACGCGGAGACGCCGAAGGACGCCCTGGCGTACCGAGGCCGGTTTGCCCTGGTTGAGGGCAAAGTAGCGTCTGTGCGCGAAAGCGGACCGACAATCTACGTGAATTTCGGCCGGCGGCGGATTGGGGACATTACGGTTACGATCCTGAAACGAAACGAGCGCAGTTTCGCGGCGGCGGGTCTTGATTTGCCGAGTCTGGCTGGCCGACGCATCAGGGTTCGCGGCTGGATCGAGGCGCGCGGTGGCGAACGCGCCTGGATCGAAGCCGAGCGCCCGGAACAGGTCGAAATGGCCGATTGATCGAATCGGGGGCGCGCGGGGACGACGAAAACGCGCTTGGGTGGTTGGGTGACGTGGTGAGACGGGGACAATTCGAGCTTATCACCTGCCAGCTCGGCAGGGCGGTTGTGCTGTTTGCCGCCCTGCTGCTTGCCGCCTGTACGGCTTCATCGTCCGCCTATGCGCCGCAGGGCACAGCTTCGCTGCCGGCAAAAACCGCCGAGGCGCCGCTGGCGCCCGACATTCTGCGCGAACATCAGCGCATCCTGGCAGCCTATAGCGGCACCTACAACGATCCGCGGCTGCAAACGCTGATCGAGCGCACGGTCGATCGGCTCGTCGCCGCATCGGAACGACCCGACCTGCACTACAAGGTCACCGTGCTCAATTCACAATCGGTCAATGCCTTCGCGTTGCCGAGCGGCCAACTTTACGTGACCCGCGGGCTGATCGCGCTTGCCAACGACGATTCCGAACTTGCCTCGGTGCTCGCCCACGAAATGGGGCACGTCCTCGCCCACCACGCCGAACTGCGCGAGGAACATGCGCGCGAAGCCGAACTCGTCAGCCGTGTCGTTTCCGACGTGGTCACCGATCCGGCGGCCGGCGCGCTCGCGCTCGCCAAATCGAAGCTTGCGCTGGCGAGCTTCTCGCGCGCACAGGAGTTCGAAGCCGACGCGATCGGCGTCGCAATCGCAGCGCGCGCCGGCTACGATCCTTATGGCGCGGTGCGGTTCCTAACCGCGATGGAGCACAATTCCCAGCTCAAGCCCGAGCAAGGCGGGGCGATCAATCCGGCCGCACCCGACTTTTTATCATCGCATCCGGCGACGCCCGAGCGCATTACCAATGCCATCGCGAGCGCCCGCCAATATCGCGCTCCGGCCGATACCGGGCAGAATTTTGCCCAATCCAAAACGGCCTATCTCGCCGACATCAACGGTCTCGTCTATGGCGAGGATCCGAGCGAAGGTTTCGTCCGCGGCCGCCGTTTCCTCCATCCCAAGCTGGGCTTCACTTTTGCTGCGCCGGAGGGCTTCATGCTCGACAACACCGCTCAAGCTGTGCTCGGCATCAAGCGCGGCGGTAGCGAGGCGTTGCGGCTTGATGTTGTCCGGGTACCGGCCGAACAGACGCTTGGCGCCTA
>JBPYFG010000135.1:0-3401 GCA_051986365.1 Xanthobacteraceae bacterium | reverse complement strand
GCAAGCGCGGCCTTGAGCGCCTCGGCTTTTTTGCGGCTGCCGACAAAGGCGATGTAATCGATATCGGCGGCCAGCGCCGCCGCGAGAGCCGCCTCGTCGCCCCGGCCCTGCGTCGAAACGACGACGTAGCGCGCCGCTGCCTCCTTGACCGGCAGCGCAAAACCTTCGATGCGACGATCGGCATCAGCGAAGGCCGCTTGTTCGAGCGCGGGCGCACAGATGGTCACCGCGAATCCGGAACGCCGCGCCAGGTCGGCGATCGCGACCGCGACGGGGCTTGATCCGCAAATCACAACCTGAGGGTGCGGCAAGACCGGTTCGACGAAAATATCCATGGTGCCCTGGCTCGGACACATGTTCTTGGCAAAGCGCACACCGCCTTGCTCCTCGCCCGGCGTGTGACCATGATCTTCGAGTTCCTCCGGCGGCTGCACCGAGACCAGCCGTGACTTGCCGTCGGCCAGCGCATCGCGTGCCGCCTTCAAGACTGCCGCGCGCGCACAGCCGCCACCGATCCAGCCTTCCGAAATGGTGCCATCGCGCAGAATCACGGCCTTGGCGCCAGCCTTGGCCGCGGTTGCCGCGACGGTGCGCACGACGGTAGCTAAAGCGAACGGCTCGCCCGACGATTTGCGCGCTGCTATGGAGTTAAGGATATCGTCGGCGCGGTTCATCAGATCCTCACCAGATAAGGCTCCAACGCGGCGAGGCTCGCGAGATTATGTGCCGGCGCAAACAGATCGATATACGGCAAGGCGGCCTGCATGCCGCGCGCCTGCGGCGAGTAATCGCGCCAGCCGATCAGCGGATTAAGCCAGATAATTTTTTTGCAGCGCCGGCGCAGGCGGCGCATTTCCTCACCGAGCTGGCTGGGCGCGCCGGTGTCGTAACCGTCGGAAACGATCATCACCGCGGTGCGCGAATTGATGACGCGCCGCCCATTCCATCGGTTGAACGTGGCGAGGCTTTCACCGATGCGGGTGCCGCCACCGATGCCTTGCGCCATCAGTGAGAGTTTTTCGACAGCGCGTGTCACGTCGCGGTCGCGGAGCGAGGGTGAGACATGAGCAAGTCTGGTGTGAAACACGAAGGCTTCGGCCTCACGGAATGCATCGACCACGCCGTGCAGAAATCGGACAAAAAATGCGGTGTAGAGACTCATCGAGCCAGAAGCGTCGAGCAGCACAACGAGCCGCAACGGCTTAATCTTCCGCCGGCGCCAGGCGAGGTCCAGCAACGTGCCCCCGTGCGAAATATTGCGATGAATGGTACGGCGCAGATCAAGCCGTCTTCCGCGTTTTCGGATTTGTTCGCGGCGAACCAGCCGGACCCGCATGATGCGGGCGAGGCGAGCGGCGAGCGCGTGCGTCGCCGCGATATCGTCAGGATCGACGATGTGGCGCAGATCGGTCGCGGTCAACAGTTCGGTGCGTGATGCGCCTTCGCGGCGTCCGCGGCCATCGGCGGTCGTCTCGGCACCGTCGCTCCGCCGTTCGGCATGATCGGGCAGACCGAGCGCCTCGCGTGGCACATGGGCTTCGGCGAGCCGCCGTGCGGGGGCATGCGGGGCGCTCGACATCCCTGACACGATTTGCCGCTGCCGCATGTTACGGCCGAACCAAAAAGCATCGAAGATCTCGTCGAAGCGTTCCCAATCGGAATGAGTCGCGCAGAAAAGCGCCCGTAACGCCGGCTTGAGCGATGCCGGCTGGATGGCCGCGGGCGACGTCAGGATGGCCAATGCGTCGCCGGTCTCGGCGAGGCCGATACGAAAGCCATTGTCTCGCAGCGTCCTGGCGAAGCTGGCAATGCGCCGGCGCGCCGCCGCGCTCAGCGACTCGCTCCGTTCACCCTGGCGCAAACGGGAATCGAGAGCGGGATCCCCGCGTGGACGAGGGACTTCTTGAAGGTTGCCCGTCATCACGCCACTTTGCCGAGGAGCCGCTCGCTGACCTCGCGAGTCACGCGCGCGCGATCCTCCTGCGTCTTGAGCAAACAGATCATCGTCTCGTAGATAGCTTCCGGTTCCTGCCGCAGATCGTGCATTTCGAGGCCGGACAGCGTCGCCGCCCAATCCAGCGTTTCAGCGACGCCTGGCACCTTGCGCAAATCCTCTTTGCGGACGGCTGCGACCATGCGTGCGATCTGCAAGGCGAGCGTGGCATCGATGCCCGGCACGCGCGTGAGGACGATTTTTGCTTCGCGGTCGACGTCGGGGAAATCAATGTAATGGTACAGACAGCGCCGACGCAGCGCATCGGACAATTCACGGGTGCCATTCGAAGTGAGCACGACGCGCGGGATCGCCGTCGCCTTGACCGTTCCGAGCTCCGGAACGCTGACCTGAAAATCGGAGAGGAGTTCAAGCAGAAAAGCCTCGAATTCCTCGTCGGCACGGTCCACTTCGTCGATCAGCAGGACCGGGGGCTTATCGCGTCGGATAGCCGCGAGCAGGGGGCGCTCCAGAAGATATTTTTCGGAAAAAATATGCTCCTCGATGGCATCGGCATTTTCGCCAATGCTCTCGCGCGCTTTGATGGCGAGGAGCTGGCGCTGGTAATTCCACTCGTAAAGAGCAGCGTTCTGATCAAGCCCTTCGTAACACTGCAGGCGGATAAGTTCGGCGCCGTGCACGGCGGCAAGCGCTTTGCCGACCTCCGTCTTGCCGACTCCGGCTTCACCCTCGAGCAAAAGCGGCCGTTTTAGAAAGTCCATTAGCCACAATGCTGTGGCGATGTCGTGATCGGCGACATAGCCAACGGCAGCGAGTTTGCCTGCGATTTCTTCGCGCTTTAGCGTCATGCCAAGTCATTTTGAGGCGTCGCAAAACGGCGAGCCCGGAATCCACAATTACAGACATAAGAATTCTGCGTCACTCGCGCTATCATGGCGCGACGGCGGTAATGGATTGCGGCCATCACTCGCTTTGCTCGCCTGGCCGGGACAACATCACGCATGCAGCCCGAGCTTCTCGGCCGCCATCCAGGTGCGCCAATGGTCGTGCGGCATCTGGATGTGCGCGGAGCCCAGAAACGCGAATGCGTCATTGATGGCGTTGGAGAAGCACGGGACGCCACCGACATTGGGGCTTTCACCGACGCCTTTGGCGCCGATCGGATGATGGGGCGACGGGGTGGTCGTCCAGTCGGTTTCCCAATGCGGCGTTTCGACCGCGGTTGGCAGGAAGTAGTCCAAGAATGAGGCGGTGGTGACGTTACCGTCGGCGTCGTAATGAATCTCCTGGCCCATGGCGATGCCGAAGGCTTCGGTCAAGCCGCCGTGGATCTGGCCTTCGATGATCATCGGGTTGATCCGCGTGCCGCAGTCGTCGAGCGCGTAGAAGCGGCGTACCTTAGTTTGGCCGGTATCGACATCGATATCGACGACGCAGATATAGGCGC
>JBPYFG010000134.1:0-2839 GCA_051986365.1 Xanthobacteraceae bacterium | reverse complement strand
GGCCGCAGCCCGTACACGCCGTTAAATGACGCAGGAATGCGGACCGATCCGCCGGTGTCGCTGCCCAGTGCGAAGTCACAGGCATTGGCGCCGCAGGCCGCAGCCGAGCCGCTCGAAGAGCCGCCGGGCAACCGGCCCGGGGCACGCATATTCGGCGGCGTTCCATAATGAACATTGACGCCGCTCACGCTATAGAAGAACTCGTCGCAAATCGTTTTGCCGGTTATGGTGGCGCCAGCGGCAAGAATTTTTTCCACTGCGCTGGCATGTCGAGCGGCGGGCTTCTGCGCCGCGAGCCAATCCGGACTGCCGCCACCGGTCCGTGAGCCGGCAATGTCGTACATGTCCTTGACGACCGCCGTAAGTCCGGCGAGCGGGCCCATTTCCACGCCGGCAACCGGCGCATCGAGATTGTGCGGAACAAAGAAAGAGTCTTTCATGCAGCGTGCTTCTTGTACCAATCGAGAATGCGCACGCCATCCCACGCCGCCACGCCGGGCTTGCTCAATACTTCCTCGAAGGCGCGGCGCACATGCGCGATCCGATGCGGCATCCCGGACAGATAACAATGCATGGCGATAGCCATGATTTTCGGCCGCTCTGCCGATTCGGCGTAAAGGATGTCAAACTGGTCCATGACTCGACGATGCATCTGCTCAGACGTCTGATGCTGGAGCGCCATCAGGACGATGTCGTGCAGCTCGAAATTGTATGGCAATGCCACCACCGGATTGTGCGCGGTCTTGAGCGTCACCGGCTCATCGTCGAGCACCCAGTCGCCGATATACTCGATGCCTGCCGCGGATAAGTAGTCGAGCGTTTCGAAGGTTTGCGTCAAACCCGGTCCAAACCAGCCGCGTGGCGCTTTACCCCAAAACTTTGTAATAATCGCCACCGACTTGTCGATCACCGCTTTCTGATCCTCAAGCTTGTGCATCGGCACCTGATCATAGCCGTGCGCATTGAGCTCCCAGCCTGCCTCGATGCAGGCTCGGACGACTGCGGGATAAGTCTCACAGACGCGGGCGTTCAGCGTGACTGTGGGCGTGATCTTGAGCGCATCGAGCATGCGTTTGATCCGCCAGAAACCGACGCGCATACCATATTCGTGCCAGGTCCAGTTCGGAATGTCCGGCTGCATCGGTTGGCTTTGTGGCGGCGAGATCACCATGCGTGCCATGGGCCGCGCCAGATCCCACTCCTCCAACGCCAACACCGGCCAGACGATCAACCTCAGCCCGTCCGGCAGCCGCAATGGCCTGCGGCCCTCAATGGCCGAGTACGGAAGCCGTTCTCGTGGATGCATGTCCGCTTTTCCCCTTGCCGAGGCCCATACTTTAGGTCAGCGGGATCGTTAATTCAGCTCGCTCGCGCGCATTGTGATAACATAGGGAATTCGTTCGACCGATTTGGCATGCATGCCGGAGAACAAGAGCGGCTCGGGTGAACGGCACCAAGCAACTCGCGGTGGCGAGCACATCGTGATCCGCCGATTTCGGCCGGAAGACAAGACGCTATACGCCGGCTTTTTACGCGATGTTAGCGCCGAGGATCTGCGGCTTCGGTTCTTTGCGCGCGTCGGCGAGCTTAGCGCCGCCGAGAGCGATAGGCTCAGCCATCTCGACTACAGCAAGGAGATGGCCTTCATCGCACTCGACGAGATGACGGGCGAGATGCTCGGCTTGGTGCGCTTGAAAGATGAGCTTGATGAAGAGACTGCGGAATTCGCGATCCTGGTGCGCTCGCGGCTAAAGGGCCACGGGCTGGGCTGGCTATTGATGCAGCGCGTCATCGATTACGCCCAGGAGAAAGGCCTGCGACGCGTCTACGGCGACGTCTTGGCCGAAAACGCGAGCATGCTACAGATGACGAAGGAGCTCGGTTTTCACGCCGAGGACATTGGATCGGGCATCCGGCGCGTCGTACTCAATCTTCCTGCCGTTGATCAGCGATAGGTCCGGCGTGGAAACCATGCGCAAGAGCTCATAAGTGCTGCGATGTCGTTGTTCTTGAGCGTTTAGGCCCACATCGTTCCCTCAAAACATTCTACTTCCGCAACTCCGCCCTGCCTTTTTATTCACTTATCGCAGATCGTTGATGGTGCGCCATCGGCAACGAACGCTTCCATTTTGCACTTTGGTTCTTCGTCATCACGTGTTCGAGTGCCCCCGAACTTCCTATTCGGCCGGGTGCGCGACCAGCGCTGCTGCGCTCCAGCCAGCAAGACGGCCCAGAACTGTCGCAGTGAGCAGACCGTTGCCGGACAAATAGCCAGCCGCCGTGCTGCCTGAAATTCCGACCGCCGCCCCGCCGGCGGCAAAAAGGTTCGGAAACAGGCTTCCCTCCTTGCGCTTGACGCGACCGCTCGTGTCGATCGCGAGCCCGCCCTGGCTATGAAAGAGCGCACCAGTGACTTTCACCGCGAAAAATGGCGGGCGCAGTTCCTGGTCCGCGGAAAAACGGCGGCCATAGCGGTCCACACCGCCGCGCGTTTTTGTTACTTCAACGTCGCGCCATTCCTCGGCAAAGATATCCTCAGGAAGGCGCATCCTGGCCGCGAGTTCGCCGACACTGTCGGCGATAAGCATCGCACCGGCGCGTTCCGCGCCTTGAAAGTCCTCGAATTGCCGTGCGACGCCGGCAATGCGTGCGTCGAAGATATTCCAGGCCGTTCCACCCGGCTGACGCAGCACTTCCGCGGCCTGTTCAGAATAACCGCAACTTTCATCACAGAACCGTCGGCCCTGCGCATTGACCTGAAAACCACCTTCCATGATCACGGCCCAAGTGATCAGGATATTGTGCGGTGTCGCGACCGAACCGTGGCCCTGATAGGCGC
>JBPYFG010000133.1:0-3932 GCA_051986365.1 Xanthobacteraceae bacterium | reverse complement strand
GTGCTCAGCCCCGCGATCGGCTATGCCGAGAACGGCCATCCGCTCCTTGAACGCACCAATGCCACGATCGCGACCGTCGCCGCGATGTTCCGCGAACATTGGCCGACCTCGGCCGCAATTTATCTGCCCAACAATGAAGTGCCAGCGGCCGGCTCCCTGTTCGCCAACAAGACGCTGGCGGCAACCTATCGCCGCATCATCAAAGAAGCCGAGAGCGCCGGCGGCGACCGCGTCGCGCAGATCGAGCGCGCGCGCCGTTCCTGGAGCCACGGCTTTGTCGCCGAAGCGATCGACGGTTTCTGCCGAACGCAAGAGGTCATGGACAGTAGCGGCATGCGCCACCGCGGCGTGCTCACCGCCGACGACATGGCGCGCTGGACGCCGCATGTCGAAGCGCCGCTGGCCTACAATTACAAGCAGTACACGGTGTGCAAGACCGGTCCCTGGGGCCAGGGACCGGTCACGCTGCAGCAGCTAGCGCTGCTCAAGGGATTCAAACTCGACGGCCTCGATCCGACCGGACCCGATTTCATTCATCTGATCGTCGAAGCGTCGAAACTGGCTTATGCCGACCGCGAGGCGTTCTACGGCGATCCCGATTTCGTCAAAGTGCCGATGCCGACGCTGCTATCGGACGCGTATAATTCAGAGCGCCGCAAGCTCGTCGGCGAAAGCGCCTCGCGCGAACTGCGCCCGGGCTCGATCGAAGGCTTCGGTGCCGTGGTCAAGCTGCGCCGGGCGCCGGCGGAAATGGCGGCCGGCGTCGGCGAACCGACCGTCGGCCGCATGGGCGCAAGCCGCGGCGACACCGTGCATTTCGACATCATCGACAAAGCCGGCAACATGATCTCGGCGACGCCGTCGGGCGGCTGGCTGCATTCCTCGCCGGTCATTCCCGAACTCGGCTTCTGCCTCGGCACCCGCGCGCAGATGTTCTGGCTGGAAGAGGGCCATCCGGCGGCGCTCGCGCCCGGCAAGCGGCCGCGCACCACGCTGTCGCCGACGCTGGCGCTGCGCGACGGCGAACCGTATCTCGCCTGGGGCTCGCCCGGCGGCGACGGTCAGGATCAATGGATCACGCAAATGTTCTTGCGTCACGCGCATTGCGGCATGAACCTGCAAGAGGCGATCGACGCGCCGGCCTGGCACTCCGAACATTTCCCGAGCTCGTTCTGGCCGCGCACCGCGCGTCCCGGCGTGCTCGTGGTCGAAGGCCGCGTGCCGAAAAAGACTATCGCCGAACTCGAGCGCCGCGGTCACACCGTCGAGATCGGCCCGGATTGGTCGGAAGGCAGGCTCACCGCGGCCTCGCGCATCGGACCGCGCCGCCGCGCCGCCGCCAATGCGCGCGGCATGCAGGGTTACGCCGCGGGGCGGTAAATCAGAGCGATCGAAGCTGGGTGACACGTACCCTCCCCTGGAGGGTGGGCGCCCGTTGGGCGCGGGGGTGGGGTGATTTGCGATGACGCACATTGATAACGGCGGGTTTTCGCTTCGCTCGCGACCTCCCCTCTCCAGGGGGAGGTAGATCAATTAGTGCGAGGCGCTAGCCCGCCGCGCGAAAGCCATGCAGGCTGTGCGAAGCGTCTTTCACGGTCAAGAAAACCACATCGCGATCAGCGCCGGCCTTGCCGGAATGCACGACATCGGCGGGAATGTAGATGACAGCACCGGGCTTGGCCTCAATCGCCTTGCCGCCGACAATTGCGTGAAACACGCCTTCGAGAATGTAGATCCATTGTTCATTGGGATGCGAATGCGCCTCGGCGCCGGTGCCGGCCGGCATGCGCATCAGTCCGACAATCATGCGTTCGCCTTCGACGCAAGCACCGTTCGCGGTCGAATAATCGGGGCCGCCGAGGATGTGATTGACGTTGGCGAGATCGAAGACATATTCGCCGGCGCCGGCGCGTTTGGCGCCAGGGGTGCGGGGCGGAGGCGCCGATTGTTCACTCATTGGCGAACTCCTTTGCCGGGGTGCTATAGCATGATCCGGGACGAGATCGGCTGTCCACGCCAGAGCGTGGTTTCGTTCACGGTTCTGACACTTTTTTGATCGCATGGTCAGGGCGACGGGGGCTTTCCAATGATCCGGCTGTTCGGCCTGTTGCGCGGTTATGTCGTCGCGATGGCCGTGGCGGCGCTGTTCGGTTGCACTGGCAATAATCTGCCGGAAGGCCAGCCGAGCTTTTATCAGGATCTCGCCGGACCGGCCGCCGCGCTCGACGCCGACGCGGCGCAATCGATGATCTCCGGCTATCGGCGCAACAACGGGTTTGGCGTGGTCACGATCGATCCGGAACTGATGCGGCTCGCCAGCGAGCAGGCCACCGCCATGGCGGCGCGCGGCACACTCGATCACAGTGTCGGCGCGCCATTCCAGGAACGGATTCGCAAGTCGCGCTTCGATGCCAGCGTCGCGGTCGAGAATATCGGCGCCGGTTATCACACGCTGGCGGAAGCGTTCTCGGGCTGGCGCGATTCGCCGCCGCATCGCGCCAATATGCTCAATGCCAATGTGACGCGCATGGGCATCGCCGCGGTGTATTCGCCAAAATCCAAATACAAAGTGTTTTGGGCCCTGATTCTCGCTGCGCCCGACGAGCGACGTAGCTGATCCTGACATTCGATCGACGCGTGCCGCGTCAATCATATCCGCAATTCTGGAGCTTTTCCCGGACGCAGCGCAGCACGAAAGTGCTGAGCTGCAGACCCGGGATCGTCACAGTCTGCTGAGCTCACTAAGGTCCCGGATCAGCGATGCACCACTGCGTGCTGCATCGCGTCCGGGACACGTGCTAGACTTTGCAAGAAGTTTGGGGGAGACGCGCCTTGTCCACCATGGATCTGACTTATACCGGCCGCGAGCGCAGCTTCGTGGCGTGGTCGGCGATCCTCGGTTACGCCTTCGATTTCTACAATCTGATCATCATGGCGTTTCTGTTGACGCAGATTCAGAAATCGCTCGGCATGACACTGCCGCAGACCGGTTTGATCGTTTCGATGACGCTCACCGGCTCGGTGATCGGCGGCGTCGCCATCGGCTGGCTCGGCGATCAAATCGGCCGCAAGAACGCCCTGCTCGCAAGTCTCGCTTTACTCGCCGCCGGATCGATTCTGTCGGCTTTCGCCTGGGATTTTGCGTCGCTGCTCGCCTTCCGCTTCATCACCGGCATCGGCGTGGGCGGCGAATGGGGCGCCGGCATGGTGCTCCTCAATGAGGTTTGGCGCAGCGACCGCCGCGGCTTCGGTTCCTGCGTGGTGCAGGCGATGTCGGCGGCCGGCACCGCGATTGCGGTATTGGTCGCGACCTACGCGCTGACCCATCTGAGCGAGAATCAATCCTGGCGCGCGGCGCTTCTCTTCGGC
The DNA here is from genome assembly GCA_051986365.1 of Xanthobacteraceae bacterium. Lineage (GTDB taxonomy): Bacteria > Pseudomonadota > Alphaproteobacteria > Rhizobiales > Xanthobacteraceae > BOG-931. The sequence goes on along the minus strand of JBPYFG010000133.1, from coordinate 563 downwards.
GGGCTGCCGATCTTCCTGATGATTTTCATCCGCACCAAAATGCCGGAATCGCGGCTGTGGAGCGAATACGAACGGCTGCGCAAGAGCGGCGCGCTGCCGCCCGAAAAAGCCGCCGAGCGCTGCGCGGCCCTTCACTCAAATATTTCGCCTTCGGCAGGCTGATGTGCGGCGCCTATATCATCTCCTATCAGGCGATTTCGATCTTCATGCCGACTTTGATGATCCGCGATCTGCACGCTAATCCGGGCGCCGTGCGCAATGTCACGCTGATCTGGTCGGCATTTTCCGCGGCGGGGCTCCTGCTCGCCGGTCTCGCCAGCGATCATTTCGGGCGTAAACGCGCGGTGCTCGCTTCGACCTGCGTCTGCATTCTCGGCTTTGTCGCGATCTATCTGTTCGGCCGCGTCGATTATCCCGGCGCGGTGTTAAGCTGGCCTTTGTTCTGGTGCTACGCTCTGTGGGGTCTGGGACAAGGTTCGATCGGCGTATTCGGGCCGTGGTATTCCGAATTATTTCCGGTCGAATTGCGCTCGACCGGCGCCTCGGTCACCTTCACCGCCGGA
>JBPYFG010000132.1:0-6968 GCA_051986365.1 Xanthobacteraceae bacterium | reverse complement strand
TGAGGCGAAGCCGATCGGGCCTGATGCCGCGGCTTTGCGCGCGCAAGACCGCGTGGTCAAAGCCGGCGGCAAGCTTTCCGATCCGGAGAAATTCAAGCGCGAACTTCATCCGTTTGACGCTTACGAGCGGCTGAAAGAACAGGCAGCGAAAAACGAAGCGCCGAAAGCCGACGACAATTTCCGCTGGCGTTTCTTCGGCTTGTTTTACTGCGCGCCGACACAAAAAACCTACATGTGCCGGCTTCGCATTCCGAACGGCATTCTCAAAGCTTGGCAATTTGCCGGCGTCGCCGATCTCGCCGAACGCTATGCCGGCGGCTACACCCATGTGACGACGCGCGCTAATTTGCAAATGCGCGAAGTCGAGCCGAAGAACGCAGTCGCCATGGTCGAGGCGATCCAGGATCTCGGCCTGTGCTCGCGCGGTTCGGGCGCCGACAATATCCGCAACGTTACCGGCACGCCGACCGCCGGTATCGACCCGCAGGAACTGATCGACACGCGCCCTTATGCGCGCGAATGGCATTTTCACATTCTCAACGATCGTTCGCTCTACGGCATCCCGCGTAAATTCAATGTCGGCTTCGACGGCGGTGGCGTCATCCCGGTGCTCGAAGACACCAATGACATCGGCTTTCAAGCAGTCGGCGTAAATGACGGCCACGGCGTCGAGCCGGGCGTTTGGTTCCGGCTGATGCTCGGTGGCGTGACCGGTCATCGCAGCTTTGCCGGCGACTCCGGTGTCATCGTTAAGCCTGCGGAGGCGACGGCGGTGGCCGACGCCGTGGTGCGGCTGTTTATCGATCATGGCGACCGCACCAATCGCGCTAAGGCGCGCTTGAAATACGTGCTCGACGCCTGGGGCTTTGAAAAATTCATCGCCGCGCTCGAAGAACGGCTTGGCCGCAAGCTCGTGCGCGCGCCCGCGGATGCCATTGCGCCGCGGCCGCCTTTCGACCGTTTCGCCCACATCGGCACGCATCAGCAAAAGCAGGACGGCTGTTTCTGGATCGGCATCGTGCTGCCGGTCGGCAAACTCACCGCCGACCAGATGCGCGGCATCGCCAAAGTCGCCCGCGAATACGGCGACGGCGATATTCGGCTCACCGTCTGGCAGAACCTGTTGATCTCAGGCGTGCCGCAAGCGCGGCTCGCCGAAGCAGAAGCCGCCATCGCGGCGTTGTCGCTCTCGACCAAAGCGACCTCGATCCGCGCCGGTCTCGTCGCCTGTACCGGCAATGCCGGTTGTCGCCTCGCCATGTCCGACACCAAGCGGCATGCCGAAGCGATCGCGCAGTGGTGCGAAAGCCGCGTGGCGCTCGATTCCCCGCTCAACATCCACCTCACCGGCTGCCCGAATTCCTGCGCGCAACATTACATCGGCGATGTCGGGCTCCTTGGCACCAAGACCCAAGGCTCCGACGATGAGGATCAGGCGGAGGCCTATCACATCCATGTCGGCGGCGGCTTCGGTCCGCAGGCGCAATGCGGCCGCGAAATCTACCGCAACGTCAAAGCCGAAGACGCGCCGACGACAATCGAAAGGATGCTCAAGGCCTATCTCGCCAATCGCGCAGGCACCCAAGAGAGCTTCGCCGATTTCACGCGCCGCCATGACATCGACGCGCTGAAAGCCTTGTTCGAAACGCAGGCGAGCGAATGACCCATACGACGCCCCCGCCACTGCCGACACTAATTCCGGAAACGGCGCCATTTTCGCCGGAGCAGCGCAGCTGGCTGAACGGCTTTCTCGCCGGATTGTTGTCGCTGGACAGCGGGATCAATCCGCTGACCGCCGCGGAAAGCGCTGCACTCGTCGCCGCGGTCGGCGCGCCGCCGCAAGCGCGCGGCCCCCTCAATGACGCCGATGATGGACAGGCGCCCTGGCATGATCCGGCCATGCCGCTTACCGAGCGCATGCAGCTTGCGGAGAGCCGGCCGCTGCGGCGACGCATGATGGCGGCGATGGGCCAGCAGGATTGCGGCCAGTGCGGGTACAATTGCGAGGATTACGCCAATGCGATCTTCCTCAAAAGCGAGGAGCGGCTGAACCTGTGCGTGCCGGGCGGCAAGGAAACCGCGCGGATGCTCAAGACGCTTTACGCCGAATTTGGCGCGATCCCGGCCGCGACCAAACCCGCCGACGCGCCGGCGGCCAACGCACAGGTCAGCGCGCCGGCAATCGCCAAAGACCCGGCACCGATTCCGGCACCCGCAGAGTCCGCCGCGTTCGCGGCACCATCGCGCAACCATCCCGCCGACATCGCGCTTTTGTCCCGCACCCGGTTGAACCAAGCCGGTTCGAGCAAAGAGACATGGCATATCGAACTGGACCTTGCCGATTCTGGCATCACTTACTCGGTCGGCGACTCACTCGGCATCGTTCCGAGCAATCATCCGGCTTTGGTCGACGCGGTGATCGCAGCCATCGGCGCGCCGCCGGATTTTCCGATCGCCGATCGCTCCTTGCGCGAGGTGCTAGGCGACGACTCCTCGCTCGGCGTGGCGCCTGACATGCTGTTCGAGTTGATCTCCTACATTACCGGCGGCGAGCGACGGCAGAAGGCGAAGGAGCTGGCGCGCGGCGCCGATCCGGACGGTGACGCGGCGACCCTCGACGTGCTGGCGGCCTTGCAAAAATTTCCCGGCATCCGGCCCGATCCGGAAGCATTCATCGAATCGCTCGACCCGCTCCAGCCGCGGCTCTATTCGATCGCCTGCTCGCCTCGAACCGGTCCGCGCCGCGTAGCGCTGACTGTCGACGCCGTGCGCTACACATTGGGCAACCGCCGCCGCCTCGGCGTGGCCTCGACATTTCTTGCCGAACGCGTTGCGCCGGGGGCCAAATTCAAGGCCTATATCCAGAAGGCGCAAAGCTTCGCGCTGCCGCGCGATCCAGCCGCGCCGATGATCATGATCGGTCCCGGCACTGGCATCGCGCCGTTCCGCGCCTTTCTGCAGGAGCGCCTGGTGGCGAAGGCGCCAGGTCGGAACTGGCTGTTCTTCGGCCATCAGCGCCGCGACTGCGACTTCTTCTACAAAGACGAGCTCGTCGGCATGAACACGGCCGGTTTTCTCACGCGGCTGTCGCTGGCCTGGTCGCGCGACGGCGTGCGGAAGATCTATGTGCAGGACCGCATGCGCGAAGAGGGCCGCGAGTTCTGGAGCTGGATCGCTGCGGGCGCGCATATCTATGTCTGCGGCGCCATCGCGATGGGCAAGGACGTTGAGCGCGCCCTTCTCGATATCATCGCGGAGCATGGCGCGCGCTCGCTCGAGCAAGCTGGCGCATTCTTGGGCGACCTTAAGACATCCGGCCGCTATCAGACGGACGTCTACTAAATCTCGCACCGCCGCTTTTCCTGCGATTTTCCCGATTCGTCATGCCCGCGCTTGTCGCGGGCATCCACGTCTTGGATACTGCGTGCAAATGAAGTCGTGGATGGCCGGAACAAGTCCGGCCATGACGGGTCATTGATCAATTTGAGCCCATCCGGTTCTAATTAACCGAGCCGGGGAGAACTGCCGATGCGCACAGGTGCCGAATATCTTCGCTCGCTCAAAGACGGACGGCGGGTCTTCGTCGACGGCGAGCGAGTCAAAGACGTAACCACCCATCCGGCCTTTAGCGGCGCGGCGCGCTCGATCGCGAGCCTTTACGACATCGCCGCGGCGCCGGACTTACGCGAGCGCATGACCTTCGTCTCGCCCAAGACCGGCCAGCCGGTGCAACGCGCCTGGCAGATTCCGCGAAACCATCCCGATCTGCGGGCGCGCCGGCTGTTCTCAGAAGCCTGGGCGGAGGCGACCTTCGGCCTGATGGGCCGCGCCCCCGATCACGTCGCCAGCTTCTTTGTCGGCTATGCCGCGACGCCGCAGTTTTTTGCCAGTGCCGGCCAGCAATTCGCCGACAATCTCGTCGCCTTCTACGAATTCATGCGCGACAACCACATCTATTGCACTTACGCGATCGTGCCGCCGCAGATCGACCGCTCCAAGCCGGCGCATGCGCAGAGCGATCCGACCCTTTATGCCGGCGTGGTCAAGGAACGCGACGACGGCATTGTCATCAAAGGCGCGCAGCAGCTCGCCACCGGCGGCGCGCTGTCTGACTACATTCATTTAAGCTGCATCCATCCATTGCAGCCCGGCGACGAGAATTACGCCAACTGCCTCGCCGTCCCAGTGGACAGCGAGGGGCTGAAACTCTATCCGCGCCGGCCGTACTCGCGCGCCGGCAGCGCCTTCGACTATCCGCTGTCGAGCCGGTTCGACGAATCCGACAGTTTCGTGGTTTTCGACAATGTATTCGTGCCGTGGGAGCGCGTTTTCATTTACCGCAATGTCGAATTGACGCGCGATCAATGGCGCAAGACGCCCGCGCACCTGCTTGGCAATCATCAGGCGCAGACACGCTACGTGACCAAATTGCGCTTCATGGCCGGACTGGCGCAGCGCATGAACGAAACGACCGGCAATGCCGCCAATGTCGCCGTCACAGTCATGATGGGCGAACTGGTCGCGCTGGTTTCGATCTACGAAACCATGCTGCTCGCGCACGAGACCATGGGCACGATCAGGGACGGCGTGCTGTGGCCGTCACCAACCGCGTACTACGCGGCCAATGCCATGCAATCCGAGTTCAACGGCCGCATGCTGGAAATCATCCGCGAAATGGCAGGCTCGGCATTCATCACGCTACCCTCTTCCGACGCCGACTTCGGCAATCCGGAAATCGCCGCCGATATCGAACGCTACATGCGCTCGGGCGTCGCCGACGCGAAAAGCCGGATCAAGCTGATGCGGTTGATCTGGGATTTCCTCGGTTCGGAATTCGGCGGCCGGCACCAGCAATATGAAAAATTCTACGGCAGCCCGTCATTCGTGGCGAAGCAAAACATTTACCGCAATTTCGACTTCAAACGCGCCGGCGCGCTGGTCGATCGCGCGCTGAATTTGCCGGATATGGAGTGAGCGTCGCGTTTCGCTCTTCCCTTGCCGGGCAGCGCGCAGGACTCCCGGTCCACCTCACCAGTCTGCGAAGCGCTATTGGACTTGTGCACGATGGCAAGCAACCCCACACTCGAACCGTCACATGAAATCTCGGGGAATGGAGCGATCCCATTCGCGATGACAGACTTCGTTCCCGTCTTCCCATCCGCGTAAACTCCCCTGCAACAAGAAGGCATCGCGCGTGGATGACAGTCGCATCTGTGTCTCGACGCGGATTTGCCATGCGCCCCGCGACATTGTCTGGATCTGGCTCAGTTCAGCCACCGCGCTGAGCGGATCGTTCTCCTCGACGTGAAACCGGGACTTATACTGTGTGCCCAATTCAAGACCGATGCGGTCGATGCAGTCGATATGCATTTCACCCCGATGGAGCCTCGTCGGCTTTTCAGGCGGCGCCGATTCCGGACCGGGCAACGGCGACAGCAGCGCGTCGGTGGTTTGGGGCGGGCGTACCGGCAGTTCGAGAGTGCCGCCAAAAATCATCAGCGTCGCCATCTCGGGACTAGGCCAGATCATCGGCCAGTAAGCCGTTGACAGCGCAAGCCTGATCCGGTGGCTGATCGGGAATACCGAGCCTGCATCGTTGAGCTGAATACGCACTCGGTAGCGCTCTCCTACTTTCAGCAGCTCGGGCTTTTCGTGCCCGTCGCGATGAGTGAGGTTAAGTACACCATAGCTGACACGCAGCGACTCGCCGGATGGGTGTACATCGCACAACCGCACCGCCAAATTCGCAAGCGGCCGGTCGGCCGCGATATCGAGCGTGGCGATCGCCGCGCCGAGAATCTCGATCGGCGAATCGAGTGGCGGCGTCTCGAAAACCAGCGAGCGCTTGTCATCTTCTTGCTGGTCGCCTGCCTGATCGCGCCCACGACCGAACGGGACCCACTCTCCGGCACACTTGCCAACAGTCTGTGGCGAGCACACTGCGCATGGCGTGAGCGGCGCTATCGCGTCTCGCAGTCCCTCATCAGTCAGGAACAGGCGCCGGGACGTTCTTCCTGCTGGCGGCCACGAAGGTTCGGCAATCCAACGGCCCGGCAGCACCTCGTGGTGCGTCGCAGGTTTTACGCTCTCGGTCATCCAAGCGCGCAGGATGGGTTCATCCATCACGCCGGTAGCAATGCCCTTGAGCCAATAATCCCACCAACGCAACATTTCTTGAAGGAACCCAATTTGCGGGCCGGGAAGTGCAAAATGCGGGTAAGCATGTGCCCACGGCCCGATGAGACCCTTGCGAGGTACCTTCAGTCGCTCGAGCAGGCGTGGAATTGCATTCTTGTAGCCGTCGGTCCAACCACCGACGGCGTAGACCGGGCATTGAATCGCTGCGTAATCCTCGCATACCGAACCGTGCTTCCAATACGCATCGCGTCTTTGGTGCTGCAGCCAAAGTTCGAAGAACAGCGGTATATTCTGCAGCCGCTCCAGCCACATCGCCCGCCACTTGTCGCCGACAAGCATTGGGTCGGGTGGAAGGCACATCAAGCCAAAAAAGTATGAGGCCCAGCCCAGTCCGGCCGTAAGTAGCGCACCGCCCATGTAGTGCACATCGTCGGCGTACCTGTCATCGGTCGAACAAATGGTCACGATTGCCTTGAGTGCCGGAGGGCGGCGCGCCGCGATCTGAAGTCCATTGAAGCCTCCCCAGGAGATTCCCATCATGCCAACGGCGCCATTGCACCACGGCTGCGCTGCCAGCCACGTTATGACCTCCAGGCCGTCATCTTGCTCCTGCCTTGCATATTCGTCGAACAGCAAGCCCGTCGATTCGCCGCTGCCTCGAAGATCGACGCGAACGCCCGCATAGCCGTGGCCGGCCAGATAAGGATACGTCAGTGCGTCTCGTTCGTAAGTGCCGTCGCGCTTGCGATACGGCAGATACTCCAGGATCGCAGGAACTGGATTCCGCTCGGCATCATCCGGCAGCCAGATCCGAGCCGCCAGCATCGTAC
>JBPYFG010000131.1:0-3673 GCA_051986365.1 Xanthobacteraceae bacterium | reverse complement strand
TTTGTCCGCGCCCGGTGCGCTCGCGTTCGCGCAGCGCCGCCTGCACGCCGATCACCGCAAACATGCCGCCCATGATGTCGACGACGGAGGATCCGGCGCGGAGCGGCTGGCCCGGCGGCCCGGTCATGTAAGCGAGCCCGGCCATGAACTGCACCACCTCATCGAGCGCGGGGCGGTGCTCGTAGGGTCCGCTGAGAAAGCCTTTCAACGCGCAATAGATGAGTCGCGGGTTTTTTTGCGCAAGATCCTCGAAACCGCAACCAAGCCGCTCCATCGTGCCGGGCGCGAAATTTTCCAGAACGACATCGGCGCTCCCTGCTAGCCGATAAAGCAACGCTCGTCCCTCAGCGTTTTTCAGATCGACCGCGAAGCTGCGCTTGTTGCGGTTAAAAGTGGCAAAGAAACCGGCGGCGAAGCCAATGCGGCGCCGCGTCGGATCGCCATCCGCCGGCTCAATCTTGATCACATCGGCGCCGAGATCGGCGAGGATCAGACCTGCGCTTGGCCCCATTATGGTGTGGCAGAATTCGAGCACGCGGATGCCGGCGAGGGGGAGGGGAGGGGATTTTTCGCAAACGTTCATGCCGGGCTCTTACCACCTCTCCCCGCCGTGCGGGGAGAGGTCGAGTGAGCGAAGCGAACGAGGGTGAGGGGGCCTTTCCGCGATCCCGAGCGCGGCGGAAACGCCCCCTCACCCCAACCCTCTCTCCGCCTGCGGGGCGAGGGAGCGCGCTACGCGCCCTTCGCCCGCGCCTCTTGGATCGCGCGCCATAGCCGCTCGGGCGTCGCCGGCAAATCGATATGCCTGATGCCAAGTGCTGAAAGCGCGTCGATGAGGGCGTTCGTCACCGCCGGCAGCGCGCCGACGGAGCCCGCTTCGCCAGCGCCTTTGACGCCGAGCGGGTTGGTTTTGGTCGGCACCGGATTGCTGTCGACGTGGAAGCCGATCAAGTCGGTGGCGCGCGGCATCGCATAGTCCATGAACGAGCCGGTGAGAATCTGGCCTTGCTCGTCGAACTTGATGTTTTCCATCAGCACCTGGCCGACGCCCATGGCGATGCCGCCGTCGATCTGGCCGTGCAGCAATAACGGATTGATCACGGTGCCGACGTCGTCGACCACGTTGTAGTCGACGATCTCGACCTCGCCGGTCTCTTCGTCGATCTCGAGCTCGCAGACATGTACGCCGTTGGGGTAGCTGGCGACATGGCCGGTATAGATCGCCTTTTCGATCAGGCCGGGCTCCATGCCTTGCGGAAGATTTTTAGGCTCAAGCGAGGCTTTAGCGACTTCCTTGATGGTCAGCGTCTGATTGGTCTTTTGACTAGAAAACACGCCGTCGGCGAATTTGATATCGGCGGGATCGACCTTAAGCATATGGGCGGCGATCGTCTTGGCCTTGACCTCGACCTTGTCGGCGGCGAGCGTGAAAGCGGAGCCGGAAAACGCCGCCGACCGCGAGCCGCCGGTGCCCTCGGCGAAAAACACCTGATCGGTATCGCCCTGGATGTAAGTCACTTCATTTGGATCGAGACCGAGCCGGTCGCAGACGATCTGTTTGAACGCGGTCTCGTGACCCTGACCCTGATTGATGCTGCCGGAAAACATCGAGACCGAACCGGTGCGATCGAACCTGATCTCGGCGCCCTCGAGCCCCGCCGGCGCCGACCGCTCGATGGTGTTGGAAAAACCGAGCCCGCGCAGCTTGCCGTTCTTGCGGGCGCGGGCGCGGCGCGCCTCGAAGCCTTTACGGTCGGCGGCGGCGAGCGCCAGATCCATGTTTTTTTCGAACTCGCCGCAGTCGTAGGTGAAGGTCACGCTGGTTTTGAATGGCATCGCGCTCGGCGGAATGGTGTTGCTCCGGCGCAGCTCCGCCGGATCGATGCCGAGCTCGTCGGCGGCGAGATCGACCATGCGCTCGATCACGTAGCCCGATTCCGGACGACCGTTGCCGCGATAGGGCCGCACCGGCTGGGTGTGCGTGAATACCGCGGTGGCCTCGATGTGCGAGGCGGGGGTTCGATAGACACCCGCGAGCGTGCCGAGATTGCCGGTAAAGGCCGGCATGCCGGTCTGCATATAGGCGCCGATCGCCGCGATGACCCTGGCGCGGAAGCCAAGAAAGTTGCCGTCCTTGTCGAGCGCAAGCTCCGCCTCGGTGACGTTGTCGCGTCCTTGTGCGTCGCACAGGAACGATTCCGAGCGCGTCGCCACCCATTTCACCGGATGGCCGGTGAGCTTGGCCGCGCACAGCACCAGCGCCACCTCGTTAAAAACGGCTGACTTCATGCCGAAGCTGCCGCCGATATCGCCGCAGACGACACGGATCTTGCTGTCGGGGACTTTCAGAACATATTGCGACAGTTCGGTCTGAAACACGTTGGTCCGCTGCAGGGTCGTATAAATCGTGTAGCGGCCTTCGATCGGCTCGAACATGCCGATGCAGCCGCGTGGCTCCATGGTCGCCGCGGTGACGCGGTTGATAACGAAGCGCCGCTTGACCACATGCGCGGCGCGGGCGAATGCGGCGTCAGTCGCCTCTTTATTACCCTCGACGTGGACGAAGCCGATATTGTCGGCGCAATCGTCCCAAACCAGCGGCGCGTCTGGTTTGCTCGCGTCACCGGTCGAGGCGATCGCCGGCAATGGCTCGTAATCGACTTCGATGAGTTCGGCGGCGTCGATCGCCTGGTAATAATTTTCCGCAACGACGAAGGCGACATAGTCGCCGATCATTCGCACCCGATCTTCGACCAAAGCCGGATAACGCGGCTGATAAGCGGGCACGCCATTGCGGCGCTTAAGCCCGCCGGGGACCGGCAGATCGCCGAAACCGGCCGCCTTGTAGTCGGCGCCGGTCAGTACCGCGAGAACGCCGGGCGCAACTTTTGCTCTCGACGTATCGATCGAGCGGATGCGGGCATGGGCATGCGGCGAGCGCAGCACATAGCCAAAGGCCATTCCGGGAAACACCATGTCGGCGACATAGCGGCCGTGGCCTTTGACCAGGCGTGGGTCTTCGAAGCGCGGGATAGCTTGGCCAATTCCGAATTCACCCATCACATGCCTCGCGTATGACGACCTGTTGCACTGCGATTTTGTAGAGATATGCCCGCTGCTGGACCGGGACGGAAGGAATAAAGGGTCTTACAACGGCGCCGCAGGGGCTTCAATCCGGCGCAGTGCGGCGTTACGTTAGTGCGGGTAAGCCAATGTGATCCGCTGGCTCGCGCGGGAATAGGCGGAAAGAGCAGATCAAAGATGCCGTGATGCAACCCTCCTCGCAAAATTCGTCTGAAGCTGCAGTGCTGACCTTCGAGGCGGCATTAGACGCGCGCGCGCAGGCGATGGCGGATGCGTGCACACGCTGCGGCAAGTGCGTCGAAGTCTGCCCGGTCACCGGGCCTGGCGGACTGAGCGCCGAAGAGCTGACAAACCCGGCCGCAGTCATCGGTGGCGTGGTCGACATCGTCCGCACCGGCCACGGCAGCGATGCCGCGCGCAAATGGGCCAATGCCTGCGTCCTCTCCGGCGAATGCATCAAGGCCTGCGACTACGGCGTCAATCCGCGCTTTCTCCTGCACATGGCGCGGGTAAAAATGGCGCACGCCGCCGCACCGGCGGTGCAGCGCAAGAACGGCGTAGACGGTTTCCGCAAAGTGGCGCGCGAGGT
>JBPYFG010000130.1:0-4175 GCA_051986365.1 Xanthobacteraceae bacterium | reverse complement strand
TTGTAGAAAATGCAGCGGGTGTCGAGACAGAGATTGCCGCCAACCGTGCCCATATTGCGCTGGGTCGGGCCGGCGATATGCGCCGCCGCCTGCGCCACCGCCGGAAAGTGACGGACGACGTCTGGATGCGCGGCGAGCTCGCTTAATGTCACTGCCGCCCCGATCGCAAGCCTGCGGGCGTCCGCGGCGATCGCGTGCAGCTCTTTAACACCGCTGGTCTCGATCAAGATCTTTGGCGCGACGATGCCGCGGCGGATATTGACGATGAGATCGGTGCCGCCACCGAGGAGGCTCGATTGCGGATGGGCCGCGTGCGCCGCAATGAGCGCGTCGAGCGTTTTTGGCCGCACGACTTCGAAATCCGGCAATGCATCCATTACGAAATTCCGCCGCCGTTCGCGTTGCCGTTGCGGGCGCGCTTCTCGATCGCGGCGAAAACCCGATCCGGCGTCACCGGCAGATTGTTGAAGCGCAGACCCGTGGCATCGGCGATAGCATTGGTCAGCGCTGGCAAGAAAGCCGCGAGCGAGCCCTCGCCGGCCTCCTTGGCGCCGAACGGTCCATGCGGATCGATGCTCTCGACGATACCGACTTCGATCGGCGGCGAATCCTGAATGGTCGGCACCCGGTAATCGAGCATGTTCGCCGTGACCATCAGGCCGTCGTGGTAAGCCGCCTCCTCGCTCATCGCCTGGCCCATGCCCATCCACACCGAGCCTTGGACCTGGCCCTCGACCGTGAGCCGGTTGAGCGCCTTGCCGCAATCATGCGCCACCCAGACTTTGTCGACGGTAACGGCGCCGGTCTCCTCATCGACCGTGACTTCAACGACCTGCGCCGAATAGCTGTAGCCCATGGTGCCGCCGATCGCGGCGCCGCGATATTTCTTGCCGCCGTGCGATTGCGGAATGGTCGAGTAGTTACCGGTGACGGTGATGGTGCCGGTGTCTTTCAAAGCTTCAGTGACGACTTCGTTGAAAGTGAGCCCCTTGTCCTGCGCGCCGGCGCGATAAACCTCGCCCAGGCACTCGATCTCGTGCGGCTTGGCCTCGAGCTTGCGGGCCGCGGCGGCGATCAGAACCGCTTTCAGATTTTGCGCTGCCTCGATCGCGGCATTGCCGACCATGAAGGTGACTCGCGAGGAATAGGACCCATTGTCCTTCGGCACCACCTCGCTGTCGCCGCTGACGATGCGGATACGCGAAAGATCGAGCCCGAGCACCTCGGCGACGCTTTGCAGCAGCACCGTCGACGAGCCTTGGCCGATCTCGGCGGCGCCGGTGAGCAAGACGATGGAGCCATCGAAATCGAGCTTGAGCTTGACCGTGGCATGCGGCTCGCCGGTCCAGTTCACCGGTTTTGAGGCGCCGCTGATGTAATGCGAACAGGCCATGCCGAGGCCTTTGCCGCGCGGCAGCCTGCCCTTGCGCGCCTTCCAGCCACTTTCGCGCTCGACCCAATCGAGACATTCCGGCAAGCCGTAGGAATTCACCATCAGATCGTTCTGCGTGAAGGTCGGCGCCACCAGCAGATTGGTGCGCCGCACCGCGAACGGGTCGAGCCCGAGGCCGCGCGCCATCTCGTCAAGCAGGCTCTCAAAAGCAAACCGCACGTCGACGGTGCCGTGGCCGCGAAACGCGCCGCATGGCGGCGTATTGGTGAGCACGCGCTTGCCGATATATTTGACATTGTCGAGCGCATAGATCGCGTACAGCATCGACCCGGCATAGAGAATGGTGACAATGCCGTAGCCGGAATGGGCGCCGCCGCGCTGAATGCATTCGCATTCGATGCCGGTGATACGGCCGTCCTTGCGCATTCCGATTTTGAGCCGGATATCGGTTTCTGGACGGCCGCGATGGGTGATGAAGGTCTCCTCGCGATTGACGACGATGCGCACGCAACCGCCGGCCTTGCGCGCCAGCAAAGCCGCGATCAATTCGACATTCAGTGTCTCGGTGCGACAGCCGAAACCGCCGCCGACATGCGGCTTGATCACGCGGATGCGCGACATGTCCATGCCGAGGATTTGCGCCAGCATCAGGTGCACGTAGTAGGGCACCTGCGTTGAGGCATGCACGGTCATGCGATCGCGCACCGCGTCGTAGTCAGCGATCGCGCCGTGCATCTCCATCTGGTTCTGGCAGACTTCGGCGCAATTATAAGTGCTTTCGCGCACCAGATCGGCCGCGGCAAAGGCGGCGTTCACATCGCCAAGTTCGAACAGTACGTCGCGCTCGAGATTGTGCGGTCTGTGCTCATGCAGCGCGATCGCGCCCGGCGCCATGGCTTGTTGCGCGGTGTGGTAGGCGGGAAGCTCGCGCACCTTCAGCTTGATTCTGCACAGCGCTTCCTTCGCCGTCGCATCGTCGATCGCCGCGACCGCGGCAATCGGCTCGCCGCGATAGCGCACCCGATCGCGCGCCAGCGCGTATTCGGTGCGCGCAACCGGCAACACGCCGAACGCCTTGTCGCAATCGGCGCCGGTGACGATCGCCTTGACGCCTGGGAGTTTCACCGCATCGGCAACGTCGATGTCGAGGATTTCCGCGTGCGAATGGGGGCTGCGGAAAATCCGCCCGGCGAGCATTCCGGGGACAATGAAGTCGGCGGTGTATTTGGCGCGCCCGGAGACCTTTTCCGGGCCATCGACCATCGGCACGTAGCTGCCGATGCTATGCGCAGGCGCAATCTCGTTCACGGTAAGGACTCGTGTTCCCCTCCCCCTTGTGAGGAGGGCTTAGGGGTGGGGGTCTGAAGGCGACACCCAGACGATATTACGTCGCGACCCCCCTCCCTAGCCTTCCCCACAAGGGGGGAGGGAATATTCTGAAAATTCGACGCTCCTCTCACAGTACTCACGGCGTCAATCCGGCGGCGCAGAGCGAGGCCGCATACTTCACCGCCTCGATGATTTTCACGTAACCGGTGCAGCGGCAAATATTGCTCCCGAGCGCCTCGCGTATTTCCAGCTCGCTCGGATTGGTGTTGCGGCGCAGGAGTCCGACCGACGCCATGATGTAGCCGGGCGTGCAATAGCCGCACTGCGAGCCGAGCTTCTCGTGAAAACCGCGCTGCACAGCCGACAAATGGCCATCGTTGGCGAGCCACTCGATGGTGTCGATGCGGCGGCCTTCGACGCTCACCGCAAGCGTTAAGCAGGACAGGCGCGGCGTGTCATCAACCAGGACAGTGCAAGCGCCGCATTCACCGCCATCACAGCCGGTTTTCGTTCCGGTCAGCCCGACCAGTTCCCGCAAATAGTCTAGCAATAAAAGATTATCGGAAACCGCGTCGGTCCGCGCGCGGCCATTGAGCGTAAACTGAAGAATGCGCGCCATGCCGGGCCTTGGACGTTTCAACTGGCGTTTTGAATTGGGCGTTTTGACCGCCGATTCCATAGCAATAACGCCGAAGCCCTTCAAACCGTCGCATCCGCGGCATCGCTTCAGCGGGATGATCATGCGCGGAAGCGCGCGGTGACCTCGGCGGGTATCGGCTGGGACTTCATTTTCGACGGATCGGCGGGATCACGGGCCGCCCAGACCCGGATTTCGTGTCCCTCGACCGCCACGGTTGCGCCGACCAAGAGCCGATGCTCGACGTCAAAGCTTGAACGGCGGAATTCACGGACATGCGAGCTCAGTTCGACCTGGTCGCCGAAGCGTGCCGGCGCCAGAAAGCGCGCGCCGGCATCGACCAGGGGCAGCCCGGCAATGCCAAACACCGCTGCCAGGTCCGACGGCTTCACGCCGAGGGCGGCCTCGAACAGCATCCAAGTGCCCCAGTCGAAAAATTCGAAAAAACGGCTGTTGAAGACGATGCCGGCGGGGTCGCAATGGCCCCATTCGATGGTAAAGCGCCGCCGGTGAATGAGTTTAGCCATCGGCCAATCATCACCGCGCAGCAGCGGTGCGGTCAACCGAGCCCGGAAATCCAAACTCGGCAGCAAAAATCATGACGGGCGAGCTTGCGCCCGCCCGTCACGTTCCTTGCGCTGCTACCCGCGGCAGGGAACCAGGATCAAATCCACCATTTGATGCGACGCTGGTAGCTGCGCTCACATCCAGGCCAATCTGACCTTGGCGATCGTCACATTCGGCAGAACCAAACGCGACCGATCTGGGAGAAAGCATATCGCATCGCCGGCGAGTCTCAAGTGAAAGCGTGGAGCG
>JBPYFG010000129.1:0-8414 GCA_051986365.1 Xanthobacteraceae bacterium | reverse complement strand
CCGCCGAAGACGCCAAGATCGCGCTCGATCACGGCGTCGAGATCATCTACGTCTCCAATCACGGCGGCCGTCAGCTCGATCATGGCCGCGGCTCGGCCGAGGTGTTGCCGGAAGTGGTCGAGGCCGTCGCGGGCAGGGCGATGATCATCGTCGACGGCGCGTTCAATCGCGGCACCGATATCGTCAAGGCGCTGGCGCTTGGCGCTGACCTGGTCGGGCTTGGCCGCATGCAGTGTTACGGCCTCGCCGCTGCCGGGCAAGCTGGAATCGTGCGCATGCTGGAGCTCATGGAAGACGAAGTGACGCGCGCGCTCGGGCTCCTCGGCCTTACCAGTTTCGGCAAGATCGACCGGTCCTATCTGCATTCGGCGGCGCCGGCCAATGCGCCGCATGTGCTCTCCGCCTTTCCGCTGTGGGAGGTTGAGCCGTATCGGTACTGATCGGCGCAGGCGAGCCCGGAACACAAGTGCAGTTAAAAATAAGCCTCAAGCCCGCGCGCCGCGACGATATCGCCGATCTGGTCGCTGCGATTGCCGTGGGCGTGCAGAAGCGCCTCGACGTCGCGCCGCAATTCGCCGCCGCGGCGCTGGTCCACTGGCTTGAGCTGCGCCGAAAGGTAGGCGCCCTGCTGACGTGATAGCGCGACTATGTCCCGGCCGAACGGCAGTTGAACGCTTTCAAACCGGGCAAGCCCGCCGGCGACGTCTTCGCCGGCGCGGCCAAGGCAGTCGGCCAAGACGGTCGCGTCGATCGCCGCTTTGGTTGCGCCGGCACCGACATGCGGCCGAACCACAAAGGCGGCGTCGCCGGTCAGCGCCACCCGGCCGAAGGCCAATGCCGACGATTCGAGATCGAAGATCGGCTGAAAAAACGGCTCCGATCGCAGAAAGATTTCAGCCAGCTGTGGCGCTAGCAGCGCCTCGGCCTCGGCTTTGACCCTTACGATGACTTCATTGCGGATGAGCGACGGCGCAATTCCGCCGCTGTGGAATTGTCCTGATGCATCGGTGCACATGGCGCCCAGGACCGTCGTGTCGACGGGGCGATACCAAACGATGTTGTAACGGCGGCGTCCGCGAACCGTGTCGCCGTCATGGCCCGGCACCGGATAACCGAGCAGCTGCTCGCCTTCGGGCAGGCAGAATGTGTATAGCTCGAAAATGTCGCGGTGCGCTTCGGGCGGCACG
This sequence comes from Xanthobacteraceae bacterium, assembly GCA_051986365.1. Lineage (GTDB taxonomy): Bacteria > Pseudomonadota > Alphaproteobacteria > Rhizobiales > Xanthobacteraceae > BOG-931. The sequence continues at coordinate 7,227 of JBPYFG010000129.1, read as the reverse complement.
CGCGCTTCGTCCAACACCGCGCGCCACGCCACATAGCCGGCATAGACCGGCTGCGCCTGCGGCAGAAATTGCGCGCGCACAGTGGAGCGGATGCCGTCGGCGCCGACCAGCAAATCGCCGCGCTCGCTGCTGCCGTCCTCGAATATCGCGGTGACGCTGCCGTCATTTTGTTCGATCCGGCGTAGTTTCTTGCCGAGCCTGTAGTCTTGCTCCGCTAACGCCTCGCGCAGCGCCCGATATAGCCGCGACCAGGCGCTCATGGTCCGCGCAGTCGGCTGTTCGACCACGATTTTGCCGGCGCGATCGAGACAAACGACCTTCGCCACTGTGATGCCCATGGTCGTATCGAAGGCGATGCCAGCGCGACATAGCGCAGCGATCAGTTGCGGATGGGTGCCGAGACCGACGCCGCGCCCGGTCAGCGCTTCTTCGTTGCGCTCGAACACCACGGCGTTCCAGCCGGCATGGCGCAGAAGATGCGCCGCCAATAGGCCGCCCAGCGATCCGCCGATGACGAGGGCGCGGCGTGTCATGCGTCACTCCGAGGCCGAGCGTGGCGAGGTGGCCCGGAATCCATAAACCCAGTTAAGGGAGGCGGGGACTATGCAGCGGATCATCGCCGAAATTCTGGTGATATGGGTTCCGGGCTCGCCGCTTCACGGCGCCCGGAATTACCGGCATCACGGCAGCGCCCAGGACAAACCGTCGTGCCCGGGCTTGTAATCCATGTTGGTCTGCGCCGGATTGCGGTTCACCAGCGGTCGGCCATACATCGGATTGGTCTGGCTTCGCGTCTCGTGTTCGACGGTGAACAGCACTTCGCGGCTGTCGAGATCGATGAGATCGTTGAACCGGTACTGGTAATCGTCGCTTTCCTCAGTGATCAGCCCGAGCTCGTTGAGCCGCCGGTGCGGTGCGGAAAAATCCGCGATGTAAATCTGCACGTGGTGGCCGTCATAGGGCCGCTCCGGCGCGTCGGTCTCACGGAAATAAAAATATTGTTTCTCGCCGACCTGCACGCGCACCTCGGGTCCGGCGCCGTTTTTGACGACGTCGGCGGGCGCGTGCAGCACCTCCCGATAAAACCGCGCGATGCGCGCTGCCGTCCCGGGCCGGACCTCGAAACGGACATAGGGCATGCCGAGTTGAATGCGGCCAAAACGCCCCGGATCCGGCGTATGCACATGGATGCGGTTGCCCCAAGGACAAACCGTCTCAACGCAATCGTTACTTTCCCGGAAGTCGAATTTGGTCCCGGCCAGCGCTTTGCGGACGCGCGCGAGGCGGTCGAGTAGGGCGCGACGATCGGGCACCACCAGTCCGGTCACGCCGCGCAGAATTTCCGGCGTTCCCATCGGCAGGTGGAATTGGCTCATGCCGACATTGATCCACATGTTACCGGCGCCCGTATTGAGGAACGGATCGCGCGTCAGTCCGAGTCCGCTGACATAGTAGTGCGTGGCGATGTGTTGATCGCTGATGCAAACATTGACGTGACCGAGATTGACGATATTGCCGATATCTTGCGCGGCACGATCGTATTGTTTGTTCTGCATGTTGGCGTTCCTTAGCGTTTCCTTGGCTCGTGGCGGCGTTGCTGCTCCCTCCGCAGAGAGTTGGCGTGCTCTTGGTTTAATGTCCCCTTACGGCGGCAGGTTTTGCAGCTCGGGGAATGTCGCATAGGTTACGCCGGTACACTCCGTTTTCGGTAAATCGACAAATCGATCCAGCCGCCCGCCCAAGAACACGGCGGCGATTTCCCTTGGCGCGCCATACTCGCTGACGTTCTTTTTTGGTGTGAATCGCAGGCATGCGACGTAGCGGTTGACGGTGCCGAAAGATTTTATCGTCGGTTCGGAAATAGCGGCATCGCGGATTCCGGTTGGATTGTTCAGATAGGCGTGCATCGCGGCGAGAATTTCCGATTTGTAATTCGTCGGATAAACATTGATACCGTCGCTGTCGGGGACGAGATCGTGCCCGCAGGCGCCGAGCGTAAAGATCAGGCTGAGCAGCAGACCTACGTTGCGCAATAGCTACTCCGTGGTTGTCGCCGCGTGGTCCTTTTCCTCACCGGGCTTGCCATCAGCTGCTTCCCTTGGCGGGTTGTTTTGCGGATTTCGGCCGCAGCCGCTCAATTTGCAACTGCGCCAAGAACGGCGCCAGCGGATGCGCTCCCATTTTCACCATCGACGGCAGATCGAGCTTGATCAAGGCCTCGCGCTGTTCCGGTGGCAGGTGGAAGCGGTCTGCAAAGGCTCGCGCGTCCGCCAAAAATTGCGCGCGCTGTTCGGGATCATGGGCAAGCCCGTGCAGTGCCGATGTGAGCTCGACCAGTTCGGGTTTGATCGACGGATAATGCGCCGCGCGCCGCTGCTCCGGCTCAGTGCCGATCCAGCCCAGCGAGGCGTAATTGTGGTGCCAGCTCGGATCCATCGAGACCACTTCCGGCTTGCGTTCGCCCAAGGCGCCCGCCGCGCAGGCCCAGCAGCGCAGCTCGATGTTGCCGGTTTCGTCGAGCTCGGCCTCGTCAAACCCGATCAGCGCTTTGAGATTTCCGGCAGCGAGCTTTTCCATAACGCGACGGTCCCAGCCAAGCTCGGGATTGGCGTAGCGGTCCGTGCCGGGAAAATGGGACATGCCGCCGCTCGACAATATCACGGTCTTCAATCCGAGCGCGGTGACAATGCGGGCGACCGCCTGTCCCAACGCGTAACAGCGCTCCATGGTGGGCTGCGGCGGCAAATAAGCATTCACGTAGATCGGCAGCACCGGGCCGGTATGGCCAAGGTGGGTCAGCGGAATGCCAATGGCATAGTCGATCTTGGCGGTCGATGTGAACGCGGGATCGAAGTTCTGCCGGTACAGTTGCCGCACCAGTTCGAAGGCGATTTCGCTTGGAATTTTCCAGTGGAATTTTCGGCCGGCGAATTCACCGCTCGCTTCGCCGCCGACGTGAATCGTGAACGGCGGCGCCGTTGTGTGGAAGAATTGCTCGGCGTGGTCGTTGGAAAAAATAATCCAAAGATCGGGGTTGAGCGCACGCAGCCTGCGGCCAATATCGGCCGCGACTTCGCGCACATGCTCGACCACAGCCTTGTCCTCCGTCTCCGGCATGGTGAAGAATTGCGGCGCATGCGGCAGCATGGCGCCACCGATCACAGTGGACATCATGGCCTTTCTCCTTTGCTGGAAAAATATCGCGCGCGGCAAACCGCAACAAGGACCGCCGCGCGGCGCTCGCACTTCCCATGCTGCTGTAAAGCCGGTACGGTCTGCGGCGCGATGCGACTGGACAAAGCAAGGCTTTGTGGAGCGCGAGGTTGAAATCGAAGAATTATTCCACGCCCTCGGCTCGCGACATTGCAAAAATGAGGCGGCATTCTCCTATTGCGGTGGCTTGAACTTGGCAAACTCGACGCAATGGCTCTGCACGATTATGTTTAAATTACCGAACAGGTTTGACTGAGCGCCTACGGCAGCCGGGCCCCCCAACATGGAGTTTCTTCACTACCTTATTCATACCTATGGCCTTGTCGCCGTCGGCGCGGTCATCGGCCTGGAATGTATCGGGTTTCCGCTGCCGGGCGAGACGGCGCTGCTTGCGGCTGCAGTCTATGCCGGCACCAAGCACGATCTGAATATCGTCTCGGTCATCATCACGGCTGGGGCAACCGCGATCGTCGGGCGAATGATCGGCTACGTGATCGGACGGGAATACGGCTATTGGCTGTTGCTGCGCTACGGCAATTACGTACGGATGACGCAAAGCCGGATCAAACTTGGACAATATTTATTTTTGCGCCACGGCGGCAAGATCGTTTTCATCGCCCAATTCGTGCCGGTGCTGCGCACCATTGCCGGCGTGTTTGCCGGCTGCAATATGATGCCGTGGCGCAATTTTCTGGTCGCCAATATCGCCGGTTCGGCGCTATGGGCCCTAAGCTACGGTTACGCCGCCTATGAGTTCGGCCTCGGCATCAAGCGACTCCAGGGCCCTCTCGTTATTGTCTTGGTGATCCTCACGATCCTGGGATTCGTCATTGGCGGCATTTTCATCCACCGCCACGAAGCCCAGCTTACTGCTGAGGCCGAACGAGCCATGCCCGGCCCCCTCAAGCTGCCGTGAACGCACACTGGCGCTGCCGGCGCGAGTTCCTTGAACCTCCAGACCTGGGGCACCATATTCAATGTAGTCGAGGCGGAAGCGTTCCGCCCGGCAGGGGTGCCGCGAGGGCCCCGCAAAGTCGCTTCTAACGAGGGCTTTGGAATTCATGTCGAGGGTGCCATCGCTTTCGAGTCCGTTTCTTCTCGGCTTTGACGAGATCGAGCGCGTGCTTGATCGAGTCGGAAAAGCAGCAGACGGCTATCCGCCTTACAACATCGAACGGGTTCCACGCGATGGGAACAGTCCCGAGCGCTTGCGCATTACCCTTGCGATCGCCGGTTTCAGCCGCGATCAACTCGAGGTGACTGTAGAGGAGAACCAACTCGTCATTCGCGGTCGTCAGCAGGACGATAAAAGCCGACAATACATCCACCGCGGTATCGCGGCGCGTCAGTTTCAGCGCACGTTTGTTTTAGCGGATGGAATGGAAGTGTCGGGTGCGGACCTGAAAAATGGATTGTTGTCGATTGACCTGGTGCGCCTGGAACCGGAGCGCGTGGTGAGATCGATCTCGATCAAAGAATGCGATTAATGAGGTAACGACTCGACTGAGTAAGAAAGGAGTCGAGCGCCATGAACAACATCAACCGTGCTGAGAGCAAGTTCGAAATGTCGCCCGAGGCGCTGGCCCAGCTCGGCGACGGGCGCATAGCTTATGTCAAGACGATTCGCTCCGAGGACGTTCAAACCTTGTTTCCGCAAGCCGATGTGCCGCAAATGGCGCCGGGCCAGAAGCTGTTCGCGCTGCATGCCGCTGACGGCACGCCGATCATGCTCACCGACAGCCGCGAAGCCGCAGTCGCCAATGCCTGGAGTCAGGAGCTGGAGACGGTCAGCGTGCACTGACCAGGAATCAGAAATCAGGTATCAGTAATCAGTAATCAGAAATAGAGAGTGAAAGCCCGGGGCCGCGAGAATATCGCCGGCCCCGTTCTAATCACTGATACCCGTTTCCTGATTCCTGATCAGGCCGCCGAAGCCGAGGGCATGGCCAAGACCGCGTAGAGCGATTCGGCGTCGTGCGTGGCGCGCAATTTGTGCACCACGGTCTGATCCCGCATCAATCGCGCAATGCGCGCCAAGGCTTGGAGATGATCGGCGCCGGCCGCCTCCGGCGCCAATAACAAAAACACCAAATCGACCGGTTGATTGTCGAGAGCGTCGAAATCGACCGGGCGCTCGAGCCGCGCGAACAACCCGAACAATCGGGCAAGCGTCGGCATTTTACCATGTGGAATGGCAATACCATTGCCGATGGCGGTGGTGCCGAGCTTCTCCCGCTGCATCAGCAGATCGAAAATCGCCCGCTCATTCTGTCCGGTCAGCACAGCGGCCCGCGCCGCAAGCTCTTGCAGCACCTGTTTCTTGTTGTTGACCTTTAGCGCCGGGAGAATCGCGTTTGGCGCGATCAGATCGGTGAGCGGCATGTATGGAACCTGACGGACGAAGTTTTTTGGCAGCGCCGACATTTAGGCGTGATTCTCCCGGTGGGCGTTGGCCGAACGTTCCGGGAGGGTGCTTAAAGGCGGCGGACCATAGGGACCACGCGCGAGCGCGTCAATGGGCATCGCGTGGCGAAGAATCTGTGGGATCGATCCAGCCGAAATGGCCGTCCGGCCGACGGTAAACCACGCTTATTCCGCCGTGGGCAGCGTGACGAAATACCAGGACCGGCGCGCCAGTCATGTCAAGTTCCGTCACCGCCTCGCTGACCGACAGGCGTTTTAGGGTCGTGGTCGATTCGGCAATGATTACCGGCGTGAAACTGTCGACGTCGACGGCATCATCATTCTGCGGCGCCTCGATCACATAGGTTGCCGCACTACCGGAACTTGCCGCGTCGCTCCGCTCGTGCCGATGCTCCTTAAGCCGGCGGTGGTAACGGCGGAGCCGTGTTTCGATGCGCAGCGCCGCCTGGTCGGCGCTGGCGTAAGCGTCCGGCGCCATCCCATCGGTATGCAGCGTGATTTTAGAGTCGAGATGGACAGCGCATTCCGTGCGGAAGCCAAAGCCGTCTTTGGCCAGCGTGACATGGCCCGAATACCCGCCGTCAAAATATTTGCTCACAGCCTGCGCTATTCGCGCATTGATGCGTTCGCGCAGCGCTTCGCCCAAGTCGAGATTCTTCCCTGACACACGAAATGGCATGGGCAGCCTCTTCACCGAACACAATTGGAAATCATCAAATACTCAACCGAGTTAGGCACTGATTTTGGCGTCCTGACTAGCTGTCCTGGTTTGGACGGTTCAACGCCATGACGTCGGAATGGCACGGCGCAATCATACGTCAATTCACGATTGCAGCCTGCTTCTCTCGCCGGCGCTGGACGGACGAAGGAATCCGCATCGATTCCCGGTATTTGGCCACCGTCCGCCGCGCGATATCGATCCCGGCTTCTCGGAGCCTTTCCACGATGGTGTCGTCGGACAAAATATCGGATGCGTCTTCCGCATCGATCAATTGGCGAATGCGGTGACGCACCGCCTCGGCTGAATGCGCTTCGCCGCCATGGGCTCCTGCGATTGCCGAGGTGAAGAAGTATTTCAGTTCGAAAATGCCGCGGCTTGTGGCCATGTATTTGTTGGCGGTTACGCGCGAAACCGTCGATTCGTGCATACCGATCGCTTCGGCGACGGTCTTGAGATTGAGCGGGCGCAAATGCTCGACTCCACGGACAAAAAACGCATCCTGCTGCCGCACGATCTCGTTGGCGACCTTGAGGATTGTTCGCGCGCGCTGATCGAGCGCACGAACGAGCCAAGTGGCATTCTGCAGACAATCGGCGAGATAGGACTTTTCCGCATCGCGCCGCGCGGTCGCGGAAACTTCCGCGTAATAAGTCTGGTTGACTAAGACCTTCGGCAGGGTGTCCGAATTGAGCTCGACCAGCCAAGCGCCATTCAGCGCGGCGCGCACGAACACGTCAGGTACGATTGGCTGAACCACCGTTGAGCCGAAGGCAAGGCCGGGCTTTGGATTAAGCCGCCGAAGCTCGGCGATCATTTCGACGAGATCTTCGTCGCCGACGCCGCAGATTTTCCTCAAGGCGGCGACGTCG
>JBPYFG010000128.1:0-2698 GCA_051986365.1 Xanthobacteraceae bacterium | reverse complement strand
ATGTCGAGCTTGTCGCGCGTGACCGCGCCCGGGCAGCGAATGGCGAGGCCGGGCCCCGGAAACGGATGGCGGCCGACAAAAGCTTCCGGCAGGCCGAGCTCGCGGCCGAGCGCGCGCACCTCGTCCTTGAACAATTCGCGCAACGGCTCGACGAGCTTCATATGCATGCGCTCCGGCAGCCCGCCGACATTGTGATGCGACTTGATCGTGACCGACGGCCCGCCGGTGAACGACACGCTCTCGATCACGTCGGGATAAAGCGTGCCCTGCGCCAGAAATTCCACCGATCCTTTTCCCTCACTTGCGATCTTCTTGGCCTCGGCCTCGAACACATCGATGAACAATTTGCCGATGGTCTTGCGTTTTTGCTCGGGATCGTCGACGCCGGCGAGCGCTTTGAGAAAAATGTCCTCCGCCTGAACATGGACCAGCGGGATATTGTAAGAATCGCGAAATAGCGCGACGACGCGCTCGCCTTCGCCGAGGCGCAGGAGCCCGTGATCGACGAAGACGCAGGTGAGCTGCTCGCCGATCGCTTCATGGATGAGCACCGCGGCCACCGCGGAATCGACGCCGCCGGACAAGCCGCAGATCACCTTGCCCTTGCCGACCTGGCGGCGAATCTTGTCGATCGCCTCCTCCTTGAAGGCGCGCATGGTCCAGTCGCCGGTGCAGCCGGCGATCTTACGCACGAAGTTGCGCAGAATGGCGGCGCCGTGCGGGGTATGCACGACTTCGAGATGAAATTGCGTGGCGTAGAATTTGCGCGCTTCGTCGGCAATCATGGCGATCGGCGCGTTTGCCGAAGTGCCGATCGCGGTAAATCCCGCTGGCGGTTTGGTGACGCGGTCGCCGTGGCTCATCCATACCGGATAGCGTTGACCGACTTCCCAGACGCCGTCCGTCAATGGCGAGGCTTTCGTCAGTTCAATTTCGGCGCGGCCGAATTCCCGATGGTGTCCGCCCTCGACCGTGCCGCCGAGTTGGGCCGCCATGGCCTGCTCGCCATAGCAGATGCCGAGCACCGGCACGCCGGCCTTATAAACGTCGATCGGCGCCAGCGGCGCATCCTTATCGAGCACCGAAGCCGGCCCACCAGAGAGAATGATCCCCTTTGGCTTGAAGGCTGCGAGCGCCGCGTCGGCCTTCTGAAACGGCACGATCTCGCAATAGACCTTCTCTTCGCGCACGCGCCGCGCGATCAGCTGCGTGACCTGCGAGCCGAAATCGACGATAAGAATCTTGTCGTGGGACGCCATGGCGCGTTCTATACCCTCATCGCCCTTTTCCGCTAGCGGGATAAGCAGAACGCAACCATTGTGGCGGACATCATCGCGTTACGACTGTCGACGCCGCTGCACGCTGACGAAAAAGCCGTCCGTATCGGTTCGCCGCGGCGTCATCAGTAGCCCTTGGTCCGAGATAAGGGCGGCGTCGGCGAAAAGATAGGCGCGCTCGCCCAGGACCTTCGCCACGTCGGCTGGCTTTTCCACGGAAAAATCGGGATGGCGGGTCAGAAACGCCCGGACCTGATCGTCGTTTTCCTCGGCCAGAACCGAACAGGTGACATAAGCGATCCGCCCGCCTGGCTTGGCCAGGGTCGCGGCGCGCTCAAGCACGGTCTGCTGCTCCTGGAGGCGCTCGGCCAGCGCGCCCGGGCGAATGCGCCACTTGGCATCGGGGTTGCGCCGCCAGGCGCCGGTACCGGTGCATGGCGCATCGATCATGACGAGATCGGCACGGCCGGCGAGATCGGCCACAACGTCGTTGCCGTCGCGGCCGGTCGGAGTTCGCACCTGAACATTGCGCGCGCCGGCGCGCTCAAGCCGCGCATGGATTGGCGCCAGGCGTCGCTTGTCGAGATCGGTGGCATAGATCTGGCCGCGGTTGTCCATCGCCGCGGCGAGCGCCAGCGTTTTGCCGCCCGCCCCGGCGCACAGATCGACCACCTGCTCGCCAGGTTTGGCATCGGCCAACAAGGCCGCGAGCTGCGAGCCCTCATCCTGGATTTCGATCTGGCCTTTGAGAAAAGCCGGCTCGGCATGAATCGCCGGATTTTTGGCATCGGCCGCAAGCCGAACACGCAGGCCGATCGGCGACCAGCGGGTCGGCGCGGCATTAAGGTGTTCAAGCTTCGCCAGCGCCTGGTCTCGCTCGGCGGCAATCGTATTGACGTGCAGGTCGAGCGGCGCACGGCTGGCGAGCGCGGCCCCTTCCGCCACACGCTCGTCGCCGAATACCCGTTGCAGATGCGAATCCAGCCATTCCGGATAGTCCCCTTCGACATAAGCCGGCGCATCGGTGAACGAGTCACGCGCTAGCGCCGCGGCTTCCTCTTGTGTGACCGGGGATGGCGCATGGCGGCTGCCATCGCACAGCGCGGCAATGGCTTGCGCGTCGAGGCTCCGCTCCCGGCGCAACATGCCGAGGAGGCACGCGCGCGGGGTAGGCTCGCCCATCAACCAGGCCGCAGAAGATTTTCGGCGCAAGGCGTCATAGACGAGGCCCGCGATCGCAGCGCGATCGCCGGAGCCGGCGAAGCGATGCGATAGCCCCCAGTCTTTGAGCGCATCCGCCGCGGGCCGTCGCCGCGCTTCGATCTCGGCGAAGACCTCGATCGCGGCGGACAGTCGGGCCGAGGGAGTCATGACCCCGATATTAAACCCACGGACTGGTCAGTATCTCGATAATGTAGATC
>JBPYFG010000127.1:0-6317 GCA_051986365.1 Xanthobacteraceae bacterium | reverse complement strand
TTGTCGAGGGCGAGCAAGGCCGCGGCGACATCGTCGGCATCGACCGGCTTGGCCAGATAATCGACTGCGCCGAGCTTCACCGCATTCACTGCGGTTGCGATATTACCGTAGCCGGTGAGAATGATAGCGCGCGCCTCCGGACGGCGCTTCTTCATCGCCGAAATAACATCGAGGCCGTTGCCGTCGCCCAGCCGCATATCGACCACCGCAAATGCGGGGGCGGCTTTTTCAACTTGGAGAAGACCATCGCTGACCGATTCAGCGGTCGTCACCGTAAAGCCGCGGCCTTCCATAGCGCGGGCGAGGCGCTGCAGGAACGACTTGTCGTCCTCAACGATCAGAAGCGAACGCTCGCTCGGCATCGCGCTTGATCCGGCATCGTTCATCGTTGTTTCCGACCTTGGGACGTCCGAACCGGATAGGCCTCGCCTGATGGCGCCGTCCCGGCCTTGCGATTTACAGTTAACTCGCACCTTACAGTTAAGAAGCGACAGCGGCGGCCTCAAGTGGGGGCGGCCCGATTGGAGTTTCAAAATCCTCCCGGTTCCAGGTCACGGTGATGGTAGCGCCGTGCAGCGGCGGCGCTTGATTGATCAGCGAGAGCTTGGCCCCGGAGCGCTCCAGTAGGGTCTTGGCGATAAAAAAACCGAGCCCAAGCCCAAACAGCGCGGTTTCGTCGGCCTCCGAACCGCGAGGACCGGGCCGGCGATGGGTGACATAGGGCGCGCCAAGCCGATCGACCACTTCGGGAGCAAAGCCGGGTCCATCATCGCTGATGGTGATGCTGACCTCTTCCGCCGTCCAGCGAGCGGCGATCTCGACCCGGCTGTGAGCGAAGTCCACCGCATTTTCAATCAGGTTGCCGAGGCCGTAACGGATTGCGGGATTGCGCTCACCGGCCGGTTCGCCAGTGCGGTTGGTCGGATAGCCGACGTTGATGGCAACACCGAAATTGCGGTGTGGCGCCACCGCTTCCTCGATCAGGGCCGAGAGCGGCGTGCGGTCGAACGGCTCACCCGCCGGCAGTTCGGTGATCTTGGCCAAAATCTCCCGGCAGCGCTGGGCCTGCTCGCGTAAGAGCTTGACGTCCTCGGCGTAGGGCGAGCCGACCTCGAGCGCGCGCTCGATCTCGCGGATCACCACAGTGATCGTCGCCAGCGGCGTGCCAAGCTCATGCGCCGCGGCAGCGGCCAAGCCATCGAGCTGAGACAGGTGCTGCTCACGCGCCAATACCAGTTCGGTAGCGGCCAGCGCGTCGGAGAGCTGACGCGCCTCCTCGGCAACCTGCCACGTGTAAACGCCGATATAGCCAATCGCGAGCAGGATCGAGAGCCAGACACCCACCATGTAGATCTCGGGAAGCTCAAGCGGATTTTCGGCATCCCAGGGCAAATCGTAATGCAGGAACACCAGCATCGTGGCGCAGAACATCGCGAAGGTGCCGATCAGCAAGGTCATGCGTGGCGGCAGAGCGGTCGCCGAGATCAAGACCGGCCCAAGGAGAAGAAAGGCGAACGGATTTTCCAGGCCGCCGGTGAGGTACAAAAGCGCGGCGAGCTCGGCGATATCGAATGTCAGCAGCCAAGCCGCGCGGTCCGGCTCCAACCATTGGGTCTGCCGGAAACTCACCCGCAGCGCCACGTTCAGCAGCGCCGCCAAGGCGATCACCGCAAGGCAGGCCCAAATCGGAACTTCAAATTCGAGGCCAAAATGCACCGCCAGAACGGCGGCCAATTGCCCGCAGACCGCGAGCCAGCGTAGGCGGATCAGCGTATCCAGCCGTACGTTGCGCGGGCGCTCATGAGTTCGGGGCAGACCGAACATGCAGCTAATGTAGCGATCCGGGCGAGTCGCGCCAAATTGGATAGTGTCCCGATTCCGAAGGACTGGCGCTTGGCCCGCGGATGGGCGACATTAAACAGGTCGAAGCTCCATCAGGAGTGACTGCGATGGCATACGAACTCGACCAGTTCCTTTCCGATTGCCGGACCATTCTGGCGGGCGATCCGGGCCCAAAAGGCCGCGAACGGGTGCGCGCCCGGCTCGAACATCTGTTGCAGAATCCCGACTTTGTGCGCCAGCATTGCGAAGAGGCGCCGCGCGGCCTGCATGTCCTTTATGAGGACCCACAGCTCGGTTTTCAGGTGCTCGCTCACATCAATGACAAAGCGCGTGTTTCGCCGCCGCACGACCACGGCGATTCGTGGGCCATTTACGGCCAGGCGACCCACTACACCGACATGACCGAATGGGAGCGCGAGGACGACGGCCGCGACCCGCAGCACGCCAAGCTCAAACCAGTGAAGAAGTACCGGCTGATGCCGGGACAGGCCGGCATTTATCAGGACGGCAGGATTCACTCGATCGACTATCCGGACAACGCCCGCTTTGTTCGCGTGACCGGAACGAACCTCGATCGCATCCAACGCGTGCGTTTTGATCTCAATACCGGCGAAGTCAAACAAATGACGCCGCAGCAGGCGACGTGACCGCCGCGGTCGCCCCCGCCGCGCTGCGGGGCATGTTGGAGGACGGCGGCGAGCTCGCGCTTGTCGATGTCCGCGAAGAACTGATCTATTCGCAAGGCCATCTCTTGTTGGCGCGTTCGGCGCCGCTCAGCCGGCTGGAGCTGAAATTTGCGGCGCTGGTGCCGCGGCGCACGACCCGCATCGTGCTGTGCGACGGCAATGACGGCCTGGCCGAACGCGCGGCCGCGGTTCTCGCCCGCAACAACTACTCCGATCTGCGCATTCTTGCCGGCGGCGTTGCGGCGTGGGCGGCGGCCGGGTTCGAGTTATTCACCGGCGTCAATGTGCCGAGCAAGGCGTTCGGCGAATTCATCGAACATGAAGACGGCACGCCGAGCGTTGCGGCCGATGAACTGGCGCTGCTGATCGGCAAAGACGCCGATCTCGTGATCCTGGACAGCCGGCCGTTTGACGAATATGCGCGCGTCTCGATCCCGGGCGCGACCAACGTGCCGGGCGCTGAATTGGTGTTGCGGGCGCGCGAGATCGCTCCGTCACCGGACACGACGATCGTGGTCAATTGCGCCGGTCGCACCCGCAGCATTATCGGCGCGCAATCCTTAATCAATGCCGGCCTGCCGAACAAAGTGGTGGCCTTGCGCAATGGCACGATGGGCTGGAGCCTTGCCGGCCTGATCTGCGAGCGCGGCAAAAGCCGGTGCGCGCCGCGGGTCTCAGGCGAACAAATGGCTTGGGCGAAGAGCGCGGCGCGGAGGGTAGCGCAGGCCTGCGGAGTCGAGAGCATCGATCGGGCTAGGCTTGACGCTTTGCGCCGAGACGAGAGCCGCACGCTCTATGTCTTCGATGTCCGCGATCCCGCCGAATACCAAGCGGGCCATATTGCTGGCGCGATTTCAGCGCCGGGAGGCCAATTGGTCCAAGCGACGGATCAATATATCGGCACGTTCGGCGCCCGGATCGTGCTGGTCGATGATCTGGAAGTGCGCGCCGCCATGACCGGATCATGGCTGCGGCAGATGGGTTTTGCCCACGTCTTTTTGCTGGCGGAATCCGGCGACGAAACCGGCTGTCCGGCCGCGCCGTTGCTTGAAAGCGAAACAAGGCCTGAGGCCGCAATCGAGGCCAGGGCGCTTGCGGATCTCGTATCACGCAATGCGGCAACCGTGCTCGATCTTTCACTGAGCCGCAATTATCTCGCCGGCCACATTCCGGGCGCATGGTTCGCGATTAGGACGCGGCTTGCGCGGGCGCTAGACAAAATTGCAATCGCAAACACCCTCGTGCTCACGTCCGAGGACGGCGCGCTCGCCGCGCTTGCGGTGGGCGAAGCCGAAACCCTGGTCGATCGGCCGGTGCACTTTCTCCAAGGCGGCAATGCGGCTTGGCAAGCGGCCGGCCAGCCGTTCTCCACCGAAGCGAAAATGGCCGATGAGCCGGTCGATCAATGGCGCAAGCCCTACGAGCGCTCCGGCGACGTCAAAGCGGCGATGCGAGAATATCTAACCTGGGAAGTCGATCTTTTGCCGCGCATCAAACGCGACGGCTCGCTGCGGTTCGAGCGTTTCAGACTGCGGCCTGCAGCAGAAGTTCGGTGAGGCGGTCCGGCATATCGACCATCACGTCATGGCCGCAGTCCACTTCGTGACAACGCCAAGACGGATCGGATTGGACTGCCGATAGCGTGCGATCAAAGCTCGGATTGTTGTAGCCCTTGGCGCGGATATAGGTCTTACGCGCGATACGCTCGCGCGCGCCGCTGAGCGCGATCGGCGAGGTGAAGGTCCCGATCGGCTGCGGCACGCAAAGATCGTCGACCCATTGGCGATCCGCCTCATTGACTCCGAACGCCTCGGCCGGCCGCGGCGGCACGCCGAGGTCGTTCCGCTGCAACGCCGCGCGAATGGCATCCTGAACCGCCGGCCCGGTGAGTTTTAGGATCGTGTCGCCATCCTCGGGAAGAAATGCGTCGAGAAACACGATCGAGCGGATCAGTGCGGGCCATTCTTCGGCGACGCCGGAAATTACGAATCCACCATAGGAGTGGCCACAGAGAATTACGTCGCTCAGCTGCTCCCACCTGATCACGCTCACGATGTCGGCGACATGGGTGGCGAGGTCGATGCCCGGCCGCTGCAGATGTGCGCGCTCGCCGAGGCCGGTCAGCGTCGGCGTGAAAACCGCGTGGCCAGCGCGGCGAAGCCGCTCGGCCACGCGGCGCCAGCACCAGCCGCCGTGCCAGGCGCCGTGCACCAGTACAAAGGTATGGGCCATCAAATCCCCCTGCCCCGCTCACGCATGGGGCTAACGCGAAATCAACTTAGGTCGAATCGCCATCTCGCTTTAGCTTTTTGAGCATGATCTTTTCCGAAAACCGGTATCCACTTTTCAGGATCATGCTCTAAGGCTGCCAGGCGACGTCGGCGGAGCGCGGCGCGGCCGCGTCCTGGCGCGCCTTGTCGATGAACTGCATCAATGCCCGCAACGCTGCATCAACACCTTGTCCGCTCACCGCCGAAATGACGAATGGCGCCGTTTTTGTCACACGTTGCAAGCTCGCGACCTGTCGCTCGTCCGCGGCGCCGAGCGCATCGGCTTTGTTGAGCGCTACGATTTCGGGCTTGTCGGCAAGCTCATGTCCGTATGCTTGCAATTCTGTGCGCACCGTTTTGTAGGCGGCGCCGGCGTCTTCGCTGGTGCCGTCGATGAGATGCAAAAGGACGCGGCAGCGTTCGACATGCGCGAGAAAGCGATCGCCGAGTCCGACGCCTTCATGGGCGCCTTCGATCAATCCCGGGATATCCGCGAGCACGAATTCGCGCCCATCGACCTCGACCACGCCGAGCTGCGGATGCAGCGTGGTGAACGGATAGTCGGCAATCTTCGGCTTGGCCGCGCTCACCGCGGCGAGAAAAGTCGATTTGCCGGCATTCGGAAGGCCGATAATCCCGGCATCGGCGATGAGCTTGAGCCGCAATCGCACCGTGAGCTCGATGCCGGCTTGGCCGGGATTGGCGTGACGCGGCGCGCGATTGGTCGAGGTTTTGAAATGGGTATTGCCGAATCCGCCATTGCCGCCGCGCGCAAGCACGACGCGTTGTCCGATTTCCGTTAGGTCGGCCAACAGCGTGGCGTCATCCTCGTCGTAGATCTGCGTGCCGAGCGGCACTTTGAGAACGACATCGGCGCCGTTGGCGCCGTGGCGGTCCTTACCCATGCCAGCGCGGCCGTTGGCTGCGGTGAAATGCTGCTGATAACGGTAATCGATCAACGTATTGAGCCCATCGACCGCTTCGGCAATGACATCGCCGCCCTTGCCGCCGTCGCCGCCGTTCGGACCGCCGA
Source organism: Xanthobacteraceae bacterium (assembly GCA_051986365.1). Taxonomy (GTDB): domain Bacteria; phylum Pseudomonadota; class Alphaproteobacteria; order Rhizobiales; family Xanthobacteraceae; genus BOG-931. The sequence goes on along the minus strand of JBPYFG010000127.1, from coordinate 486 downwards.
ATTCGATGAACTTCTCGCGCCGGAACGAGACGCAGCCATTGCCGCCGTCGCCGGAGCGAATGTAAATCTTGGCCTGGTCGAGAAATTTCATTTGCTCAACTCTGTTAAAGCGCGACACGCGGCGGCACAACCGTCATTCCCATCAACCATGCCGCGGTGGCCCATAATGCCTGCCTGATATAAGGTCGGGCTTCACGCGGGCAGAGAGAGCCCGGCCTGTGCCTTGCTGAACGCGTGGGGAGACCAATAAGCGTGTGGGGCGTTGTAAAGCTCGCAATGCGGGCCGCGATTTGGCGTCGGACGTCCAATCCGGCGCTCGTCGGATTGCAATTGCTGTTGGCGCTCGCGGCCTTGTTGGCGGCCGTCCGCGCCGGGCTGCAATTGGTCGAAGCCGGCGCTTGGCAAGACTTCAATCCCTACGGCCTCAATGCCGTGATTGCCTGGATCGCGCTTGAGCTCGCGATCGCCGCCCTGTTCGTGCGCCCG
>JBPYFG010000126.1:0-4106 GCA_051986365.1 Xanthobacteraceae bacterium | reverse complement strand
AGGAGGAGTCCGCGCTCGGCGTTAGCCTTGTCTCGTCGCGGCGCCGCCGCTAAATACGGCCAGGACCACTTGCGCTTTGCGCCTCGCGGAGAGGTGGCAGAGTGGTTGAATGCACCGCACTCGAAATGCGGCATACGGGCAACCGTATCGGGGGTTCGAATCCCTCCCTCTCCGCCACCCTACACCGCCCGCTAAAGCCTGAGGCGTTCTGACTTAGCTCGTCATGGCCGGACTTGTCCCGGCCATCCACGTCTTTTGAACAGCATTTCAAGACGGGGATGCCCGCGACGAGCGCGGGCATGACGATTCAATCAATTCACATCGGCGGCGTTACGCCGTCGCAGCCAGTCCGCCAGGCGCGGCCTTGCAGCGTGCCATCGGCCTGCTTGACGGCGACGATGAAGACTTTCGCGCCCGGCTTGATGTCGCTTTTGTCACCCGGCACGTAGGTCACGATCGGCGCATTGGCGGGGACGGTGATCTTCTTTTCTCCGTCCTTGTATTTGAGCGTCAGCGTCCGCCCGTCGACCGCGCTGACGACTTGCTCGACATTGGCATTGGTCATCGTGCTCTGCGGCCGCAGGTCCCACGGATAATGGCCCTCGCCGGTGCCGCGCATCGACTCGGGGAAGATGTGGACTTCGACGGCGCTGAGGCTGCCGTCAGGCTGCGGCATCGCAGTGACTCCGACAAACGAGTTTTGTTTGACGTCGGAGAGCGACGCTTTGATGATGCCGGCGATTTGCGCGTTGTCGGCAACGGTCAGTTTTAGTTCGGCGCCGTCGCGTGCCTTGATTATACAGGTTGCGCCGTCGACCCGTTCGATGGTGCCGCGAATGCGCACGGGCGGCGGATCTTGCGCCGCGGCGAGCTCCGCCCACAGCAGCGGCGCCGCCAACAGTGCGGCAATCCCGAAACTCAAAGCTCGCGCGTGTGTGTTGCGAATCATCGCTCCTCCTCCATCATTAATTTTTTGGATGCGCGCTCGCGGCGCGCAATGCTTAGGACCCGAAGCGCGCTGGTCGATTGCGCGCGGCGTCATTTCTTCTCAGGTCTCGTCCGGCGTAAAGTGAATCAATTTCATCTCTGGATTAGTTTTAGATAACGCAGCTGGCACTCTGCGTGGCGCACGCGCAACGCGCCGCGGAAAAATCATTGTGGTCTTCGCAAAACATTACGCGCAACAAACATCTCGTGCTTTCTACCCCGAGGGCTCACACCAGATTTGCCTGGCGGTTGGGAGAGGTGCGTCATGAAAAAGTTGCTGCTCGGAAGCGTCGCAGCTGTTGCGCTGATCGCGGCGAATGCCGCGAGCGCCGCGGATATGGGATTGCCGGTGAAAGGGCGGATGCTTGAGCCGGCGTGGAATTGGTCGGGATTTTACGCTGGACTCAATGCCGGCTACGCGCGTGGCACGAGCGTGTGGAACGACTTGGACGGCACTATAAATGCGGGTGGTGTGCTCGTTAATGAATCTACGAACGGATTTATCGGTGGTGGACAGGTCGGTTACAATTGGCAATTCCGTTACGCAGTCTTTGGGCTTGAAACCGACTTTGACTACCTCAGTCTAAAACAAACAACGCGTCTTTTCGATCTCACCGGCCCTGGCGCTACCCATTGGCAAATCAAAGATTCCATACCATGGCTCGGTACCGTCCGGGGTCGCGCCGGACTGGCGCTTGACAACGTACTGGTCTACCTGACTGCAGGTCTTGCCTACGGCAGGGCTGAGCACACTATAGTCGGTAACTTCGTTCCAAATCCCCACGACCTCAGCGCCACCAAGATAGGGCCCGTCGCGGGCATCGGCATGGAATACGGGCTCGACCCGCGCTGGTCCATCAAAGCCGAAGCGCTCTATGTCGATCTCGGTAAGAATTCGGGCCTTTGTTGTGGAGATGCCAATAGCGGGTTCTTCACGGGTCGTTTCGATGTGAACGACACAATGTGGATCGTCCGCGCCGGCGCAAATTATAAATTTGGCGGTTAACGCAAGCGCGGCGCACTAATGCGCGCCGCATCAATCCACGTACATTGTCATCTGTGGCATCTCATCGACCATTGAGATGAACGCGAGCCGTGCATAAATCCGCGCGGGATCGCACGGCCGTCTCACGCGTTATCTCATCCAAGCGTGAGGTGATCGAGCTCGGCGATGACAAAATCGTGTCAACGGCCTGCTGTAGCCAACAGCGGGAGTGCCTTGCGGCGCTCACACGGTCTCCTAATTGCCGTTCTCGCGCTGTTCGGCGCGGCAGCCGCGGTCGAAGCCATTCCAGCGCTCGCCGCGGAGGGCGGTTCGCGCGGTGGATCGCAGGCGCTGTTCATCGCCCAGCTTGCGCTGTTGCTTTTGGTCGGGCGGCTGATGGGCGAACTCGCGCAGCGCATCGGCCAGCCGTCGGTCATGGGTCAGCTGATCGGCGGCCTTCTCCTCGGCCCTTCGTTCTTCGGCTTGCTGTGGCCGTCGGCGCAGCACACGATCTTCCCCGCCGATCCCGTGCAGAAGAGCATGCTCGATGCCGTTTCCGAGCTTGGCGTCCTGATGCTCTTGCTGTTGACCGGTATGGAAACCGACTTGCAAATGGTGCGCCGCGTCGGCCGCGCCGCGATCGCCGTGGCGCTCGCCGGCGTCGCCATACCGTTTGCCTGCGGCTTTGCGCTTGGCGAGTTCTTGCCGGCCGAATTCCTGCCCAGGCCCGATGCGCGGCTCGTAACCTCGATCTTTCTCGGCACCGCACTTTCCATCTCCTCGGTGAAGATCGTCGCAATTGTCATTCGTGAAATGAATTTCATGCGTCGTGATCTCGGGCAGATCATCGTCGCGTCCGCCATTCTCGAAGACACGATTGGCTGGGTGATCATCGCTGTCGCGTTCGGTCTCGCCGCGGCCGGCACTATCGACCTGTGGTCGGTCGGCCGCGCCGTCGTCGGCACGGCCCTCTTCATGGTGGTGAGCTTCACTGTCGGGCGCCGCATCGTGTTCCGCTTGATCCAGTGGGCGAATGACAATTTCAGGAGCGACTTTCCGGTCATCACGACAATCCTGATCATCATGGCGGCGATGGCGCTGACCACGCAGCTGATCGGCGTCAACACGGTACTCGGCGCTTTTGTCGCCGGCATTCTGATCGGCGAGTCGCCGATCCTGACCCGCCACATCGACGAGGAATTGCGCGGTCTCATCGTCGCTTTGTTCATGCCGGTGTTTTTCGGCCTGTCCGGCCTGAACGCGGATCTGACAATTTTACGCAGCCCCGATCTGGCGCTCCTCGCCGTCGGGCTCATTGTGATCGCGAGTATCGGAAAATTTCTCGGCGCGTTTATCGGCGGCACGATCGGCGGCTTGTCCCGAGCCGAATCGCTGGCCCTGGGATGCGGCATGAATGCGCGCGGCTCGACCGAGGTGATCGTCGCGACGCTCGGTCTTTCGACCGGACTGCTCAGTCAGAACCTGTTCACCCTGATCGTCACCATGGCGATCGTCACGACGACGGCAATGCCGAGCATGCTGCGCTGGGCGCTCAAGCGGTTGCCGTTGCGCAAGAAAGAGCGGCTGCGGCTCAAACGCGAAGAGCTGGACGCAAAAGGATTTGTAACCAATCTCGAGCGACTCCTGGTTGCCGCCGACGACAGCGCGAACGGCAAATTCGCCACGCAGCTTGCGGGTATTGTCGCCGGTTCCGCGGGCAAACCCACGACCATCCTCGATCTTACAGCCAAAGCAAAAAAGGAAAAAACCAAAGGATCGGCGGTGGCCGCTCGCCAGCAGGTGGAGGGCGCAAAGTCGAATGGAAAACGTTCCGAAGAGGCGGTCAAGCGCGCCGCCGCAGCAACGCCCTCGCACGAAGATCATCCCGACGAGGACAAGCCGGGGAATGTCGACGTCATCACCAAGCAGCCCGCGGGCGGGCCGGAGGCGGTCGCCAATGAAGCCGGCAAGGGTTACGACCTTCTTGTTGTCGGCATTGCCGATACCCGTGACCCGAAGGGTGGCTTCAGCGAGGATCTTTCGTCGATCACGCGCGGGTTCGACGGCCCGCTCGCCGTGGTTGAAACGCGCTCGCCGCATCACGAACTGGCGAAAGAGCGGCACGGGCGCGTTT
>JBPYFG010000125.1:0-2129 GCA_051986365.1 Xanthobacteraceae bacterium | reverse complement strand
ACAGGAGCGCGGGTCCTGCTTCGGGCAGCGTTTATTGATGCGGTGCATCTGCTTCTGGCACAAAGCGGACATGCCAATCGCGCCAATCCATCGATGTCCGCTTTCGGGGGTAAAGCGGACATTAATTGGATGTGCTCCGATGCCGCTTGCGACGCTTAGCGGACCTCAGACTTGCCGTGATCTGGGGAGAATCATCCTGCATCAGCTGAGGTGAGCCAGCGCGTCTTGATCGCCGCCGCGTCAGGAATGGTCCTCCGCCGCCGGCACGAACAATTCGCGCGTCTGGTCGAGGCCGTGCAATTTATGCATTCCCAGCGATCGCAACGCACCGCCATGCGCGCGCGCGAAATCGTCGCTGACGACCAAGGGCAAGTCGAGCGACTTTGCGACCGCTTCGATCCGGCTGACCAGATTGACGCTTGGCCCGATGACCGTGAAATCGAGCCGGTCGGCCGCGCCAATATTGCCGTAAATCACGGTGCCGTAGTGCAGCGCGACCACCATCTTGAGCGACTCGCTGCCGAGGGATTCATGCTCGATCGCGTGCACCGCGGCCAACGCCTCGTGCGCCGCTGCCATCGCGTTCATGGCGGCGTCGGCGACTCCGTCGAATGCCGCGAGCGGAAAGATTGCTAATAGCCCGTCGCCGATGAATTTCAGAATCTCGCCGCCGTGGTCAGCGATGGCGCGGGCCTGGGCGTCGAATACCCGGTCTAGAATCACGATGATCTACGCCGGCAACTTGGTCGGAGAGTTTTGTGAAGCCGCGCAAATCGGACGACCACAAAACGGCAGCGATCGCTTCGCCGCTGCCGCGCTGGATCTGGCCAGCCAGCACCCGCGGGCCGGTCTGCCGGCCAAGATAAGCGATGAGTACGTTCTCGGCGATATGCTTTTGATTGTGCATGTCAACTAGGAGGGACAACAGCTCGCTGATCCGTTTTAGATCGGCGATCTCGCCTTCGGAAAATCCGCCCACCCGGTCACTGACATAGGTCACCATATAGGACGAGGGACCGTAGACGCCGCCGACCGGAAGCGCGAGATAATCGGTCGCGCCACGCTCCTTGAGCTCATGGAGCACCGGGAAATCGAATTGCGCCTTCGGCCCGTCGAGGCGCCGGCGCAAAGTTTCGCCACCTTCGCGCACGCGCCGCACCGGATTGGCCTCATAGGGAATAAGGTCGCGGATCTCATGCTTGATCATGATCCGCATCGTCCGCCCGGTGTCTCGCCACCAGATGATGGCGGCGCCGAGATATTGCGGATGCAGCGTTCCGACATGCAGGCTCACACGCAAGAGCGGAAGGCCGGCGGCATAGAGCCGCCAAGAGAATTCGTCGATCGCGGCCGCGCCGGATGTAATCCGGCGTGCCGGGCCAATCATCCAGTTTGCGACGCCATTGATGCTGTCATGGTCCGGCCGTTCGGATAGTGGCCGCTCGACCGTCTCGGCGGTGACGACCGTACGGCCTTCGACAATCGGGGTTTCGCTGGTCGCCTCGTCCTCCATCGCCTACCGAGTTGGAGCGCAAATTTAGGCCCGGTCAAGCGCTAGCCGGCCGTCCCGATGATCGAGTGAGCAGCCCGATGTCCGCTTTTGGCACAAAGCGGACATCCCGACGCGCTCAATCAATGTCCCCTTTTGGGGGGTAGAGCGGACATTCCTGACCCCTTGTGATCTTTGCTTATGACCCAAAGCGGACATACTGGTCTCGATAGACATACCCGGGCCTGGGCCCATAAACTTGCCCTGTAACCACGCTAGATCAGGGCGCACTAATGGCCGATGCGCGGGTCGAACGCCGGCTTGCTGCTATCCTCGCAGCCGATGTTGCTGGCTATAGCCGGATGATGGGTCAGGACGAGGGCGGCACGCTCACTGCGCTGAAGGCCCAGCGCTCTGAACTGATCGAGCCATAACGGCCGCGTCGTCAAGTTGATGGGCGACGGCATCCTGGTGGAGTTCAGCAGCGTCGTTGAAGCGGCTCTCTGCGCAACGGAGATTCAGCGCGAGATGGCGCTGCGCCGCGCGGAAAAGCGGATGCAGCTCCGCATTGGTCTCCATCTCGGCGACATAATGATCGATGGTCAGGATATTTACGGTGATGGAGTGAACATTGCGGCGC
>JBPYFG010000124.1:0-2019 GCA_051986365.1 Xanthobacteraceae bacterium | reverse complement strand
CGCTAGATGTGATCGCGCAAATGGCGGAACTCGGCGTGTTCAGCTTGACCATCCCGGGGGATTACGAGGGCATGGGGCTGGGCAAGGAATCGATGTGCGTCGTTTCCGAGGAATTGTCGCGCGGTTATATCGGGGTCGGCAGCCTCGGCACGCGCTCGGAGATCGCCGCCGAACTCATTCTCGGCTCCGGCACCGAGGAGCAGAAGCGCAAATGGTTGCCGAAGATCGCCTCCGGCGAAGTACTGCCCACCGCGGTATTCACCGAGCCGAACACCGGATCCGATCTGGCGTCGCTGAAGACGCGGGCGGTGCGGCAGGGCGATGTCTACAAGATCTACGGCAATAAGACCTGGATCACGCATCCGGTACGCGCCGATCTGATGACGCTTCTGGTGCGCACCAATCCGGCGGAAACCGGCTATCGCGGACTATCCATGCTGCTTGCGGAAAAACCGCGCGGCAGCGATGCCGATCCGTTACCGGTGCCCGGCATGACCGGGACGGAGATCGGGGTGATCGGCTATCGCGGCATGAAGGAATACGAGATCGCCTTCGACGGCTTTGCGGTGAAAGCAGAAAATTTGCTGGGCGGCATCGAGGGGCTTGGCTTCAAGCAATTGATGGCGACCTTCGAGGCGGCGCGCATCCAGACCGCGGCGCGGGCGATCGGTGTGGCGCAGGCCGCGATGGAGCAGGCGCTCAGCTATGCGACGAGCCGCGTGCAGTTTGGCGAGCCGATTGCCGCGTTCCCGCGCATCGCCGACAAAATCGCGATGATGGCGGTCGAGATCATGATCGCGCGCCAACTCACTTATTATGCCGCGAGGCAAAAGGATTCCGGACGGCGGTGCGACCTCGAGGCCGGCATGGCCAAGCTGTTGGCGGCGCGCGTCGCTTGGGCGGCTGCTGACAATGCGGTGCAAGTGCACGGCGGCAACGGCTTCGCCGTCGAATTTCCGGTGTCGCGGATTTTATGCGATGCGCGCATTCTCAATATTTTCGAAGGTGCCGCCGAAATTCAGGCTCAAGTGATCGCCCGGCGGCTGCTCGACGGCTCGAATTAGGCCTGATGCATTTGGGCAGCCCTAAGGGCTGCGGAACGATTGCCGCGCCAGCCGAATTGACTTTGTAGCATGATCCGGAAAAGTGGTACCGGTTTTCCGAAAAGATCATGCTCAAACAAGAAGCTAAAGCGAAATGGCGATTCAACTTAAAATCAATTCGCTTTAGTCAAGGCGCGGGCGTGCGCGCTCAGTTACTTTCCGGCATCACTTTCCGGCAGCATTCCAGCACGCATTTCAACAGAATTGGATCGCTCCGATGCTTAGAATTCCGCACAACGGGTTTGTTTTCGTAGGCGACGGGACGAAGGCGCTGGTTTTGCGCAACGAAGGCGATGCGCAGATCCTCAATCTGAAGACCGAACGCGTTTTCACCGACGCAAATCCGGCGACCCACGAGCAGGGGACGGATCGTCCGGGCCGGGCATTCTCGTCCGTCGGCGGGATGCGTTCCAGCGTCGGCCAGACCGACTGGCACAAGCTCGAGGAGCACCGCTTCGCCGGAGAGGTCGCGGCCATGCTGGAGCGGATCGTGCGCGAGCGCGGCGTCGAAGCCTTGGTCATCGTGGCGCCGCCGCGCACGCTCGCCGATCTGCGCCAGGCATTTCATCCCGACGTGAAAAGGAAAATCATCGCCGAGATCGACAAGGACCTTACCAAACATCCGATCGATCAGATCGAGAAGCATTTGGCGAATGAATAGTCTTCCCGGCGAAGCTGCGGTCCTCAAACAGCTCCTGTCAACTCAATGGAGCAAAACTCCAAAAGGCCGCGCAGGTTTCGGGTGTTGGGCCGCATCACTTTTTGCAATATTGCGCCTGGTGATGACATTTGAGGTCAAGACATGTGAGGTCAGACATGTCAGGTCAAGACATGGCGGCAATGGCTCAAATTCGACGATCAAGCGCGCAGGCCAAATCGCCGTCGATCGGCGAGCGAGTCGCGGCGCTCAATTGGC
>JBPYFG010000123.1:0-2490 GCA_051986365.1 Xanthobacteraceae bacterium | reverse complement strand
GCGCCATGCGACCGCTGTTGCGCGATCTCCTACCGCTTTTCGAGCGTGCGCACAGCATGACCGCCGAGGTTGAATTTCGGCTTAGCGCCGCCTTGAAACGTGCGATCCAGGACGGTGCAGTCTTTGACATTGCGATTTTGCCGCGGCCTGAACTTGACGATTTGGTCGCATGCGGCGCGATCGCGGACGATAGCGCGGCCGTCGTCGCGCGCTCGATAGTCGGTCTCGCGGTCCGCGCCGGCGCGGCGAAGCCTCACATCGGCACCGTCGAGGCGCTGCGGCGCACGCTCCTGGCCGCGCGCTCCATCGCCTATAGCGACGGCCCGAGCGGGGCCTATGTTGCGGAGCTCTTGGCGAAGCTCGGGATCGCCGCGGCGGTCGCGGCCAAGGTTAGGCTCACCAGCGGTCCGGTGGCCGAACTCGTCGCGCGCGGGGAGGCCGAGCTCGGAATGCAGCAGATCATCGCCATCCTGCCGGTTGCGGGCGCGGATTTGGTGGGGCCGCTGCCGGCCGAATTACAAAACTTCATTATCTATGCCGCCGGACTGTCGCCGCGCGCCCCCCATGCGGAAGCAGCCATCGCGTTCCTCGCCTTCATGCGCAACGAGCAAGCAAAACAGCTCATGCGCGCCAATGGCTTAGATCCGGCCTAGCGTCGAGAAGCGTGGGCTCGCGGCGCCAAACGAAAACAACAGCGAGTTGCCCGGAGCCTGCTTTCGATCTCGGCAAAAAAGGCGGAAATGCTTGCGCCGCCGCGCTTTTATGCCCATATCGGCTTGACTTGGGGCAATAGCGCCGATACATACCGCGCACTTTTCGGCAGGCGGTGAGCTTCGCCAGTCGGAACGGCCTGCCCGGCTCCATAAGCTTTTGAAAGTAATCACTTTCTAAGCTCGTCGGCCGCGGCGTGACGCCTCGACCAAGGAAGCTCAAACGCTGCCTCTGACTTCGGAAAGTCAGATCATCGGTGCATGACCGCGCCGCCGCGCGGTCCTCTGCGAAGGCCAAGCGCCGCTCCGCCCCGGGAAGCGGATGGCGCGGTTTGGTTTTGCGCGGATGGATTCGCGTCAGCGGCGCAATGGGCGCGAGCCCTAATTTGGAGTGAAGACGACGGATGCCGACCATTAACCAGCTCGTTCGCAAGCCGCGCGTGACGCAGCACGCGAAGAAGAAGGTGCCGGCGCTGCAGCAGAGTCCGCAAAAGCGCGGCGTCTGCACCCGCGTCTACACGACGACGCCGAAGAAGCCGAACTCGGCGCTGCGCAAAGTCGCCAAGGTGCGGCTGACCAACGGCTTCGAAGTGATCGGCTACATTCCCGGCGAGGGTCACAATCTGCAGGAGCACTCGGTGGTGATGATCCGCGGCGGCCGCGTGAAGGATTTGCCGGGCGTGCGCTACCACATCCTGCGCGGTGTGCTCGATACGCAAGGCGTGAAAAACCGCAAGCAGCGGCGATCGAAATACGGAGCAAAGAGGCCGAAATAGTCGGCCTCTTTGCGTAGATCCCGGGCGAGCGAAGCGAGACCCGGAGAACCCGAGAGGAAAACTGGGCCGGCATGAGCCGGAACGGATGAAAAGGAAAGGTCGAGATGCCGGAACAGGTCCGGCCATGACGAAGGAAGAAAAGAATATGTCCCGCCGCCATAGGGCCGATAAACGCGATATCCTGCCGGATCCCAAATTCGGCAACGTCGTCGTCACCAAATTCATGAATTCGGTGATGCATGCCGGCAAGAAGTCGGTGGCGGAGAATATTGTCTATGGCGCGTTCGATATCATCGAAGGCAAGACCCGGCAGAATCCGATCGCCGTATTCGAGCAGGCGCTCGACAATGTGATGCCCTCGATCGAGGTGCGCTCGCGCCGCGTCGGCGGCGCCACTTACCAGGTGCCGGTCGAGGTGCGCACGTCGCGCCGCCAGGCGCTTGGCATCCGCTGGATCATCTCCGCGGCGCGCGAACGCAATGAAAAAACAATGACGGAGCGGCTCTCGGCAGAGCTGCTCGATGCGTCCAATAACAGGGGGAACGCAGTAAAGAAACGAGAAGACACGCACCGGATGGCCGAAGCCAATCGGGCGTTCTCGCACTATCGCTGGTGAACCCGTCGACAGCGAAGGATTGATCCCCCATGCCCCGCAGCCACCCCATCGAGGACTACCGCAATTTCGGCATCATGGCCCACATCGATGCCGGGAAAACCACGACCACCGAGCGCGTCCTCTATTACACCGGCAAAAGCCACAAAATGGGCGAGGTGCATGAAGGCGCCGCGACCATGGACTGGATGGAGCAGGAGCGCGGCATCACTATCACTTCGGCCGCGACCACCGCGTTCTGGAACGGCAAGCGCCTCAACATCATCGATACGCCCGGCCACGTCGATTTCACCATCGAGGTGGAGCGCTCGCTGCGCGTGCTCGACGGCGCGATCTGCGTCCTTGATTCCAATCAGGGCGTGGAGCCGCAGACCGAGACGGTGTGGCGGCA
>JBPYFG010000122.1:0-2008 GCA_051986365.1 Xanthobacteraceae bacterium | reverse complement strand
CGACTACTCGGTTCCCACGGCGTACGGCTTTCGCGACGTCATCGTAAAAGGCTTCGTGGACGAGGTGGTCATCATCTGCGCCGGCGAGGAGATCGCCCGTCACGCGCGATCTTATGAGCGCGGCGACTTCGTCTGCGATCCCCTGCATTATCTGGCGCTGATCGAGCAGAAGCCCGGAGCGCTCGACCAGGCCCGGCCCTTGCAGGACTGGGCGCTGCCGGAGCAGTTTCTTAAGTTGCGCCGTCTTCTCGAAGCCAAGATGAGCAACCGCGGCAAGCGTGAGTTCATCCAGGTCTTGCGGCTTATGGAGACGTTCGATGAGACCCTGGTCGCCGATGCGGTCAAGGACGCTCTTAAGCTCGGCGCGCCAAGCTTTGACGCCGTCAAGCAACTGATCCTCTGCCGGATCGAGAAGAGGCCGCCCCGTCTTGATCTTGCGGCCTATCCCTATCTGCCCAAGGCCGCCGTTCAGGCAACGCGCGCCGCCGACTATACGGCGTTGCTTGATCAGGAGGCCGCATGACGGAGGGCTCCGACAAACCGCAGTTGCTGCTTCGGCATCATCTCAAGCAGCTCAAGCTGCCAACCGTTCTCGCCGAATACGAGAAAGTCGCCCAAGAATGCGCGCGCAGCGGCGTCGATCATGTGCGCTATCTGCTCAGGCTTTGCGAGCTTGAACTGATCGAGCGCGAGCGGCGCATGGTGGAGCGCCGCATTCGCGCGGCGCGCTTTCCGGCCGTGAAGGGGCTCGACAGCTTCGAGTTCGACGCCATCCCCTCGCTCAACAAGATGCTGGTCCTGGAGCTTTCGCGAGGCGAATACATCCTGAGGCGCGAGAACGTCATCGCGCTCGGCAACAGCGGCACGGGCAAGAGCCACATCGCCTTGGCTCTCGGTCTTGCCGCCTGCCAGCGCGGCATGGCGGTGGGATTTGCGACCGCCGCCGGACTTGTCCATCAGCTCATGGAGGCGCGCGACGAGAAACGGCTTCTACGCCTTCAGGCCCAACTCGCCGCCTACAAGCTGCTGATCATCGATGAACTCGGCTATGTGCCCCTGTCGCCGACTGGCGCCGAGCTTCTGTTCGAGGTCTTCAGCCAGCGTTACGAGCGGGGCTCGATCATCGTGACGTCCAATCTTCCCTTCGAGGATTGGACGTCGATCTTCGGCTCAGAGCGCCTCACGGGCGCGCTGCTCGACAGGCTCACCCACCACGTCCACATTCTTGAGATGAATGGCGACAGCTACCGGCTCAAGCAGTCGAAAAGCCGGCGCCGCCGAGCCTCGCGATCCACGAATGCTGATGCTTCCGAAGACGACAATGTCGATCCAAGCACTGGCGAAATCACTTCCCGATAAGAAGGATTGCCGACAAGCATAAAGCCCCATCGCGATGGGGCTTTATGCTTTCAGCGCCAGCAAAGGTGGCCGGAAATCTCTCCGCCACAGTGGCCTGAAATTACTCCGCCATTGACAGCATTTTGTAATTTCTCAGGGTGCCTGCCTCCAGCTTATCGAGCACGCATCGATCCAGCCACAGCTCGCCCGCCTGTGCGACCGTGACGCTCGCCGCGTCGGCGACATGCAGGCCCGCTCGCACAGCTACGCCCGTGGCGTCGCGGAACGCGTTGGCTTCTTTCTGGGTCCGAAACTGCTTGAAGCGCCGTTTGCCGCCGCCATCGCGATAATCGCAGAGCCAGCGGATTTCGCCGCTCGGCAAGATACGCTTTCGCACTGACATTTGTACTCTCCTAACATCATATTGCGTTTTGTGTCCCTATATTACATCCAATTGACAGTAAATATCAAGTTTAGTATTACTGCCAAAGCGAAACGCCATGCAATTTATCCGAATGAACGGCAAAAAAACGCAAAAGAATGTATTTCCTTACGGTGTCGTCGAAGCCGCGCTCGCTGAAGTATTGAATATCGAGCCGGAAAGGATGAAGGCGTTCCGGGCAAGGCTCCTTCACCTTCGCAATCTTGGGGTGCCGTCGGTACTGCCGAA
>JBPYFG010000121.1:0-2413 GCA_051986365.1 Xanthobacteraceae bacterium | reverse complement strand
GCCGTCAGGCTTTGGCCGCGCTTGAGGAGGCCGAGCTGGTACTCAAAGATTCCCAGCTCGAGCCCTCCGGCAACCTGCGCATTGATATGCCGGTATCGTTCGGCCGTCTCAAAGTTGTGCCGTTACTTGGTCCGTTCCAGGCGAAATATCCGCATATCAAGCTTCGTGTCACGTTCACTGATCGTTACATCGATCTGATTGAGGAGGGCGTCGATGTCTGCATGCGGCTCGGACCGTTGCATGACTCAAGCCTGATCGCACGCCGGCTCAGTGGAGCGGGATTCAAAGTCGTTGGTTCACCCCGTTACTTTGCAAAATTCGCCAAACCGAAGCGGATCGAGGATTTGACCAACCACAATTGCCTGGCGTTTACGTATCGCGAAACGCGCCTCGCGAGGGCATGGCGCTTCATGCAAGAAGGTGTTGAAAAAAGCCTCACACCCAAGGGCAATATGACTTTCAGCGACGGTGCGGCAGTCTGTGACGCCGCATGCGCCGGTTACGGGCTCGCACAACTGCAGGATTATTTCGCCGACTCCGCAATCGCGCAGGGAAAGCTCGTTTCGGTGTTGGACAGATTCAAGCCGAACGTCGAGCCGATCTGGCTCGTTTATCCGCAGACGCGCCATCTAACGCCGACGGTGCGCGCCTTCGTCGACTTTATAGCTGCGCAGTTCCGATCGTCACGAGAACCGAAAACCTAGCGAGGGACGACGGTGTTCACCGCGCCCGCACATAAATCCGCCAGCGATCGTCACGGCTTTCCGCGAGGCGATAATCGGCGCTCGCCGCGAACGGATCGTTGGCCCAGGCGCCGTCCTGCGGCACGATGACGACGACATTGCAGTCATATTTGGTGGCGAGCTCACTAACGTCGCCAGTCTGCGCTTTGCCGGCGAACACGCGAATGAATTGGTCGTTGATGGCCTCGCGGCGTTCTGACGACAGCGCCGCGAACGGGATCGCCAGTTCGCGCCCGGCGAAGCAGGAACTGCGATCGGCAAGGAGCGCCCACGACATATTGGCGGGCCATGGCGTCAAATCCTCCAAGAACAGCGGATTATTCGCGACCCGCGCGCCCGCGGGCGCGTGGCGCCGCACCGCCGTCCATAGTTCCGGCGTTTGCGCGAACACGGCTTCGTCGGCGACGGCGGTGCCGCGCCAATTGCTGTAGATCATCATCGCACTGTCGGGCAGGCTGAGCATGAGCCCGCCCAAAGCGAGGGCGGCAATGGCACGGCGCAGGCCGCGTTGCGGCGCAGCCAGCGTCGCTGCCGCCGCAAGGGCAATCAGGATCATGGCCGCCGGCAAAATTGCGCGCAGCGCGAGATCATTGTTGTCGCCGAGCCGGCTCACCAGGAGCCAGGAGATCGTGAGCCCCGCCGCAGCGAGCAGCCCGAGCACCCGCGCCGCCGTCCGTTCCGGGGGCGAATCGCGCGTGCCCCCCATGGCCACAAGCGCGATGGCGCCGGCGATGAAGCTTGCGGGAAATTCCAGTGGCAGCAGAATCAACCAATAAGCCGGCAGATCGAGAATGCGGCGCAGCGTTGGCGGGACCATCTCGCCCAACACTTCGAAAGGATGAATGCCAATGGCGCCGGCGCTGCCACGCGCGGCGATAAACGCAAACTGATCGCGAATGAACGGCGCGGCGAGGCCGAGCGCCAGTGCGCCGGCGAGCGCCAAGCCTAGGATTGCCGTCAACCGCCGCTTTTCCTCGATGGCGGAAAGCAATAGCGGCGACGCCGCCAAAGCGGCAATGGCAAACGTCACGCCACCGACAAAGGCCGAGCTTTCGAAGCTTGCGGCGACGACAAACGCCAGCGTCACAATATGGCTGAGCTTGGGGCGCTGCGTGTAATGCACAAGCAGCAGCATGGCCGCGATCGCGCCGGAAGCGGCCATGAGATGCTGCGGCACCCAGGTCGATTGAAACAGCCAGCCGGCAAAACCGTTCGACTGTTGCAAAAACGGTTCAAGCCCGTAACTGCCGAAGAAAAAATTCAACACCTCGCGCAGCGACGCGCTCGCGGCCAGCGCCACGACCAGGATCGCGGCGCTGGAGCGCCGGCTGAGCCAGACCGCAAGCGCCATCATTAATGTCAGCGAGGCAAAGGCGGTGAACCAGGTCAGGCCGATATCGGCTTCCCAGCCGCTTATATGGAGCACCAGCGCGAGCACCGCGGCGCTGAAGTGCCAGAGAAAATAATAGACAAGGTGTCCCGCGACGCCGGCTATGTCGGCTTGGCCGAACACCGGATTGACCGGCGGCAGCCCTCGCCGCGTCATCGCGTCGATGATGGCGACCTTGGAATGGTCAAAAATCGGGGCGGCGAGATGAACGCCTCCTTCCGAATATTTCGGCAACAGCGCAATCGCAGGGATAAGCGCCAGCATTGCAGCAGCGATCGCG
>JBPYFG010000120.1:0-4333 GCA_051986365.1 Xanthobacteraceae bacterium | reverse complement strand
GCCGTACCGCAAGACCAAAGATGTCGACCCCCACAGCACGACCGAAACCTATGTCGCGCTCAAGCTGATGATCGATAACTGGCGCTGGGCCGACGTACCGTTTTATTTGCGGACCGGCAAGGCGCTGCGTGGCAAGCAGACCGAAGTTGCGATAAAATTCAAACAGGCGCCAATCGCGATGTTCCGCGATACACCGGTCGAGCGCCTCGCGGAGAATTTCCTGGTGATCGGCATTCAGCCCAATGAATGCATCGGTCTCGAATTCAATGCCAAGGTTCCGGGACCTTCGATCGCGCTCGGCGGCGTGAGCATGACATTCCGCTATGATGATTATTTCGAAGCCGCGCCGAGCACAGGCTATGAAACGCTGATCTATGACTGCATGACCGGCGACGCCATACTTTACCCGCGGGCGGACGGCATCGAGGCCGGCTGGCGCGTAGTGCAGCCCTTCCTCGACGCGTTTCGCGACGCGCGCGATCGGCAATTGGCGACGTATCGCGCCGGGAGCGAAGGGCCCAAGGAAGCCGACGAGTTGCTCGCGCGCGACGGCCGTCGCTGGCGGCCACTCGGTTGAACGCGCCATGATGACAACACCATGACCGCCGCAAGCCAGCCGCAGATCGTGGTCGTTGCCGATGCCGCCGCCTTGGCGCAAACGGCGGCCCGGCGGCTTATCGACCGTGTCAGGCACGGCAATCGCGCGGCGGTGTGCCTGACCGGAGGTTCAAGCCCGCTCGGGCTTTACCGCCTGCTCGCAGAAGATCCGGTTCGCGGCGAAGTGCCCTGGACGCGCGTGCATTGGTTCATGGGTGACGATCGCTTCGTGCCCGAGAGCGATCCCTTGAGCAATATGGGCGCCGCCCGGCGCGCATTTCTCGAGTCCGTTTCGGTGCCGGCGCAAAACATTCACCCGATTCCGACCGCGGCGAATGATCCCGCCGACGCGGCGCGGCGTTACGAAGATGAACTCAAACAATTCTACGGCACCGATCGCCTTGATCCGGGCCGGCCGCTGTTCGATCTTGTGCTGATGGGGCTGGGTCCGGACGGCCATACGGCGTCACTGTTTCCGCATTCTCCCGAACTGCAAGAAAAGCAACGCTGGGTGGTGGGCGTTCCCAAAGCCGGTATGGAGCCGTTCGTGCCGCGCGTAACGCTGACCTTCCCGGCGCTGGCATCAACGCGCGAAATGCTGTTTTTGGTGGACAGGGGCGACAAGCGTCAGATACTTGGCCGCGTTCTTGCCGGCGAGGACCTACCGGCGCACCGGGCCTATGCGCAAGGCGATCTGATCTGGCTCATGATTCGGGCCGCGGCTCCGGAGCGATGAATGAATCCGAAAGCGCCTTCGTATAATGTCAGCGCAATCGTGGTAATGGGCGTATCCGGCTCCGGCAAAAGCACGATCGCGTCGATGCTGGCGCAGCGGCTACATTGGGTTTACGAGGACGCCGACTGGTTTCACCCGAAGTCCAATATCGAGAAAATGCATCACGGCGAGCCCCTCAATGACGAAGATCGCTGGCCATGGCTGCGCGCGATTGCCGAGTGGATCGATGCGACCCGGCGCGCCGGCGGGCACGGCATTGTGGCCTGTTCCGCTCTCAAGCGGGCCTACCGCGACGTTCTGATCGGCGACCGGCGCGATGTACGCCTAGTTTTTCTCAAAGGCGACCGTGATTTGATCGCCCGGCGCATTGTCGCCCGCGCCGATCATTTCATGCCGTCAACGCTGCTCGAAAGCCAGTTCGCCACTCTGGAAGAGCCGCAAGCCGACGAACGCCCGATCGTGGTTTCGATCGTGCCGCATCCCCGGGAAATCGTCGAGGCGATCGTAAACGAGTTCGGCGCTCAGTCCGTGGCAGCTGGGACAAGCCAGGCGAGCCGGTAACTAGCGGTTGCCCATGGCGGATGCTCCACCGACCGATGCCACCAGCGAGCCGTCAATGTCGCCGATCGGCAGGGCGTCGGACGCAGATGCCGACAGCGGCGCTGTCAAGCACCTGTTGTTGTTTTTTGCTCTGGTCTACGTCGTCGAGGGCTTGGGTCAGATCGTCGGGCTGATCTCTCAACCGCTCAATTATTATCTCAAGGAAGTGCACGGTTGGAGCCCGGTCCAGGTCACCGCCTTTGTCACTTTGTTCAATTTGCCTTGGATCATCAAACCGATCTACGGACTGATCTCCGATTTCCTGCCGCTGTTCGGCTACCGGCGCAAAAGTTATCTTATCATCGCCAATGTCGCGGCAACCGCCGGCTATCTCTGGGTCACACAGCTTAGTGCGCCGGGCGATCTGGCCTGGGCCTTGATGCTGACGGCCTATGCGATGGCGATCTCGTCGACGCTGTGCGGCGCCGTCTTGGTGGAGAACGGTCAGCGCCTCCATGAGAGCGGGGCTTTTGTCAACCAGCAATGGCTTTGGTTCAACATCGCCGCGATGATCGCAGCCGTCGCCGGCGGTCAGTTAGTGCAGCATCTGCCGCCGTCAAATGCCTTGCATGCCGCGGCCGCCATCATCGCGGTGGCTCCCTGCGCGGTCATCGTCGGCACGATTGTTCTGGTTCCGGAGAAAAGGACCCGAACCGATCTGGCGGGAATGAAGAATACGCTTCGCGGCCTGGTGACCGCATTCCGGCGTCGGGAGTTGTGGATCGTAACGATGTTTATGTTTCTCTACTATTTCAGCCCGGGCTTGAGCACGCCTCTTTACTATCACATGACCGACGATCTCGGCTTCTCGCAAGCCTATATCGGGATATTGGGATCGATCAGCGCCGCGGGTTGGGTCGTCGGCGCGCTCCTCTATCGCCGCTTTTTTGGAAATCTGACGCTTAAGAATCTCCTCAATCTCAGCATCGCTATCGGTACGGCCGCCGGCCTCGGCTACCTTTTCTTTTGGAACGAGACGGCCGCAGCGATCATCAGCTTTAGCGCGGGATTTGCCGGCATGCTGACGACGGTGGCGACTTTGACGCTTGCGGCCGATTATTGCCCGCCGCGGGCGGAAGGATTTTCGTTTGCAGTGTTGATGTCGATCATCAATCTGGCTAACACGCTCGCCGACAATGTTGGATCGTTCCTATACACGCATGCTTTCCATAGCACATTGCCGCCGCTCGTTTTGATTTCGTCGGCATTTACCGCCTTTGCCTTTATCCTGGTCCCGCTGTTGCGCCTCGGCAACAAACGTCAGGGCGAGCCCGTAAATATGGGCAAGCGGCTGGAACCCGCAGGTATGGATGCGCGTTAGTACGGACTAATTTTCTCTCACTTCAGGTGCCGGATCATGAAAAAGGTCGGCGCTTATCTTGCTATCGCAGCATTCGCGTCAATTTCGTGTGCGTCTACGCCAGCTGCGGCGTTCGGCCTGCGGCTCGGACCGTTTCACCTCGGGGTGCCGCTTTTCGGCCATCGCCACCACCATCACCCATTATACATGCACGGCAACGCCAATGATGTTGCCCGTCACGACACTCGGTCAGCCCCCCCTCAGTCAGCCCCGCAACAACACGCCGTCAGTCTCGCTCTGTTGTATCCGAGCCGGGCGCTGGCGCCGATTTTCCAGAACGTTTTCTGGCCGGCATATTCCTCGCCGTGGCCTTTCGGCTATGACACGATCTTCACGACCGCCTTTGCCGCGCCGCCCACGGATCGAAACCGCGACGACTGCCGGCAATCGGTCGACGCCAACGCCATCGTCGAGCACCTGCGCGCGGAAATCGGACCGAGCGCGGAGCAAATGGAACGCCTGCAGCGGCTTGGCGGCGCCATCGGCGCTGCCGCCGAGTATCTCGCCAAATCGTGTCCGACTGGAATACCGCAGCAGTCGACCGCGCGTTTGCAGCTGATGGATTCGCAGATTGAAGTGCTCACCATGGCCGCCGATATCATCCATCAACCGCTGCAGGAGTTTGAGCAATCCCTGACGGACGAACAGCGCGCGAAATTCAACGGTGAAGCGGCGGTCAAGCGGGGAGTTTCTGCGCGCCGCGATAAGACTGTCGTTCACGCGTGCGGCGCTTCCACCACGGCGATCGATTGGTCGATCGACCAAATCGACAAATCGGTCCAACCGGACGAGCAGCAGCGGACCGCTTTGACGGACGTGCAGCAGGCGTTCGGCAGGGCCGCAAACGATCTCGAAGCGCACTGTCCGACTTCGGTGCCACGCTCGGCAGTCGGACGCTTGGAAGCCATCGAGTCGCGCCTCGATGCCACCTGGCGCGCCATTTTATCGATTCAAGTGGCGCTGCAGGATTTCGAAAGCAAGCTAAGCGACGAGCAGAAAAATCGCTTGCAGACGATGACTTTCGCCGCGCGATAATGCCG
>JBPYFG010000119.1:0-2349 GCA_051986365.1 Xanthobacteraceae bacterium | reverse complement strand
GCCGCAAGATATTCCGGCTGGTCAATGGTGAGCGGTCCGCTTTCGTTCCCGAAAATCGGCCGCGCTCTTACACTTGAACGGGTGATCCGAAACCGCTAATGACGCCTTAAGGCTCGGCCTTCCTAGCAAATCAAGGACATTTATCTGATGCCGCGAAACAAGATCGCATTGATAGGTTCGGGCCAAATTGGCGGGACGCTGGCGCACCTGATCGGCCTTAAGGAGCTCGGCGACGTCGTGTTGTTCGACGTGGCCGAGGGCGTGCCGCAAGGCAAGGCGCTCGATCTTGTGCAGTCGTCGCCGGTCGAAGGTTTCGACGCCCGCTTTGCCGGCGCCAATTCTTATGAGGCCATCGAGGGCGCCGCGGTGTGCATTGTCACCGCCGGCGTGCCGCGCAAGCCCGGCATGAGCCGCGACGATCTACTCGGCATCAACCTGAAAGTCATGGAGCAGGTCGGCGCCGGCATAAAAAAATATGCCCCCAATGCCTTGGTCATCTGCATCACCAATCCGCTCGACGCCATGGTTTGGGCGCTACAGAAGTGCTGCGGCCTGCCCAAGAACATGGTCATCGGCATGGCCGGCGTGCTCGATTCGGCGCGCTTTAGATATTTCCTCGCCGACGAATTCAATGTCTCGGTCGAGGATGTCACTGCCTTTGTGCTCGGCGGTCATGGCGACTCGATGGTGCCGCTGGTGCGCTATTCGGCCGTCGCCGGCATACCGCTTCCCGATCTGGTGAAAATGGGCTGGACCACGCAGGCGCGCATTGAGGAGATCGTCGAACGCACCCGCAATGGCGGTGGCGAAATCGTCAGCCTGTTGCGCACTGGCTCCGCTTTTTATGCACCCGCCTCCTCGGCAATCGCCATGGCGGAGAGTTATCTGCGCGACAAGAAGCGGGTGCTTCCCGCCGCCGCATGGCTCAATGGCGAATATGATCTTAAGGACATCTATGTCGGCGTGCCGGTGGTGATCGGCGCCAAAGGGGTCGACCGGATCGTCGAGATCGAGCTCAACAGCGCCGAGCGCGCGATGTTCGAAAAATCGGCGCAAGCGGTGCAAAGCCTCATCGACGCGTGCAAAAGGATCGCGCCCGATCTGGGGAAATGAATTCGTGTCCCGGGCGCAGCGCAGCACGAAGTGATGCGCTGCAGACCCGGGACCTTCGAATGCTAAGGTCCCGGATTAGCGGTGCAACGCTTCACCCTGCACCGCATCCGGGACACCTGGGAGCAAAATGAACATCCACGAATATCAGGCCAAAGCGATATTGCGGGAATTCGGCGTGCCGGTGCCGCGCGGCATCGCAGCCTTCACCGCGGCGGACGCGGAAAAGGCCGCCAACGAGCTCGGCGGTCCGGTCTGGGTGGTGAAGGCGCAAATTCATGCCGGCGGCCGCGGCAAGGCCGGCGGCGTCAAAGTCGTCAAATCGGTCGCCGAGGTAAAGCGCGAGGCTGAGCGGATGCTCGGCTCCGTTCTGATCACGCACCAAACCGGGCCGCATGGCCGCCAGGTGCGCCGTGTTTATATCGAGGAAGGCTCCGCGATCGAGCGAGAATATTATCTCTCGGCGCTGGTCGATCGCTCGACGTCGCGGGTGGCCTTCGTTGCGTCCACCGAAGGCGGCATGGACATCGAAGAAGTCGCGCACAACACGCCGGACAAGATCGTGAGTTTTTCGGTCGATCCGGCGACCGGCTTCATGCCGCACCATGCCCGCCACGCGGCGCGGGTCCTCGGCTTTAATCGTGAGCAGACCAAGCAAGCCGAAGACGTGCTGCCGAGGCTCTATCAGGCTTTCCTGGCCAAGGACATGAGCCTCCTTGAGATCAATCCGCTGGTCGTGACCAAATCCGGTCAGATTATTTGTTTGGACGCCAAGATTGCTTTCGACGACAGCGCGCTATACCGCCACGCCGATGTGATGGCGTTGCGCGACCTCAATGAAGAGGACGAAAAGGAGATCGAAGCATCGCGCCACGATCTCAATTATGTTGCGCTCGACGGCACGATCGGCTGCATGGTCAACGGCGCCGGCCTTGCCATGGCCACCATGGACATCATCAAGCTTTACGGCGAGACGCCAGCCAATTTCTTGGATGTCGGCGGCAGCGCGACCAAAGAAAAAGTGGCGGCCGCTTTCAAAATCATCACGTCGGATCACAACGTGAAGGGCATCCTGATCAATATTTTCGGCGGCATCATGAAATGCGACGTGATCGCCGAAGGCGTCGTCGCTGCAGTAAAGGAAGTGGGCTTGCGCGTGCCGCTCGTGGTGCGGCTCGAAGGCACCAATGTCGAGCTCGGTAAAAAGATCATCGCGCAATCCAATCTCGACGTGACTTC
>JBPYFG010000118.1:0-5456 GCA_051986365.1 Xanthobacteraceae bacterium | reverse complement strand
TTGTCGATGCCGATCCGCGGTGGGGCGATCCAGCTCGCGAATTTGCCGGGCTCGACGACCTGTTTCATCAGACTGCCGATGAACTCGCCGTCATCGCTCGATGGCAGCCACTGATTCTTATCGCGGGCCCAAGTCGCCTCGTCGATGAGTTTGCCGGCCGGCGTCACCTTGACGTCCTTGAACTCGCCGATCTGACGATGGAAGCCGACATGCGGCAGTTCGAATTTGTAGGCGACGCCGGTCTTATCGATGATTTTGTTCCAGCGATCGAGGCCGCGCTGGCAATCGGCCGTGTAGTCGTCGCGCAGCCGCATATTGATCGCGGTCAGCGCCGGCTCGTCGACGCGCTTGATTTCGCCGTCGACGAATTTGAGCACCGGGTAGGTGGCGCTTTCGAGCCGATGGTCGTCGTCGATCTTGGTTTCCTGAAAACGGCCCTTCAGCCCGGCGCTGAACGTGTTCGCCGCATTGGTGGATACCTCCGAACCGAACAGATCGAGCGAGAGCGAATAGTGCAAATTGAGCTTCTTCTGGATGGTCGGCAGGTCGATAACGCCGAGCGCCCGCACCTTGTTGATCTCGGCGAGATCCTCGATGCCGGCCGCTTTCATCGCCTCGCAGGTGCGCTGAATGGTGCGCCCGACTCCGGTCTCGCCAACGAACATGTGGTGCGCCTCTTCCGTCAGCATGAAGCGGCAGGTGCGCGACAGCGGATCGAGACCCGATTGCGCCAGGCTTTCGAGCTGCATCTTGCCGTCGCGATCAGTGAAGAAAGTAAACATGTGAAACGACAGCCAATCGGGCGTGGCTTCGTTAAAGGCGCCGAGCATGCGCGGCTTGTCGGGATCGCCGGAGCGGCGCCGCAATAATTCGGCCGCTTCCTCGCGGCCGTCGCGGCCGAAATATTTCTGCAAGAGATACACCATCGCCCACAAATGCCGGCCTTCCTCGACATTGACCTGAAACACGTTGCGCATGTCGTAGAGCGACGGCGCGGTCTTGCCGAGATGGCGCTGTTGTTCGACCGAAGCGGGCTCGGTGTCGCCCTGGATGACGATCAGTCGCCGCAGCATGGCGCGATATTCGCCCGGCACGTCCTGCCAGGCCGGCTCGCCGTAATGGCGGCCAAATGGGATTTTGCGGCCGTCCTCTTTCGGCGCCAGCAGGATGCCCCAGCGGTAATCGGGCATGCGCACGTAATCGAATTTGGCCCAGCCTTTTGGATCGACAGACACCGCCGTGCGCAGGTAGACGAGCGCCTGTTGAAATCCTTCCGGACCCATATCCATCCACCAGTCGATATAGCCGGGATGCCAGCTCTCGAGCGCGCGCAGCACCTGGCGATCGTCGGTCAGATTGACGTTGTTTGGAATTTTGGTGGTGTAATCGACATTCTCGATGGTCATGGTCAGGTCCTTTCAGACTCTGCGCGTGTCGAAGGTCGGCTTCTGGCCGGTGCCATAGCGCTTGAGCGCGCCGTCTTCGCCGATGGCGTTCGGGCGTTGGAAAATCCAGTTCTGCCACGCGGTCAGCCGCGCGAAGATTTTCGATTCCATGGTCTCCGGCCCGGCGAAGCGCAAATTCGCTTCAAGGCCGGTGAGCGCGTCGGGCGAGAAGCTTGAGCGCTCTTCGAGGAACACGCGCACTTCATCGTCCCAATCGATGTCGTCAAGCGCGAACGTTACAAGCCCGAGCCGCTGTGCCGTTTCGGCATCGATCATCCTGCCGCGTTCGGCTTTGGCGCGATCGACATTGTCGGGCGATGCCAAAAACCGGCTGGCAAGCCGGGTCAATCCGTTCGCCATCGGATAGGGACCGAAATTGGCGTCGGTGAGCGCTATGGCGGCCGCCGGCTTGTTGTCGCCGTCGCGGCCGCCGATCAGCATGTAGGAGCGGTCGCTGGCGAGCGGCAATTCGGCGAGCGTGCCGGCAAAGCATGAACCGGGCTCGATCAGCGTTACCAGCGAGCGCGAGGTAAGGTCGACGCGCTTGAGCACGCGCTTCCACAAAAGGCGAATCTCGCGGACCAGCCAATGCTGCGCGTTGGCGTCGAGAAAGCGGTCATAGGCCAGCACCTCGGTCGGATCGCCGGACGATTTGAAGACGATCGCGGCAACGTCGAGCTCGTTGAGCCGAATGTGCAAAATCGCATCATCGAGCTCGCGTGCGAGCTTGAGCGGCCAGAACGCGGCGCCTTGCGTCATTATCGCCTCAGTCGAGGCCGGTGGCGGTGCGGCCGGACCGCGAACAAGAATCGTGGCGATCCGCGCCGCGCGGTCGAATTCGACGGACAGGCTTTCGTATTCGATGGCGTCGTCGGCGAAGGTGCGCGCAAGCGGCGTAAGCTTGATGCCGGCTCCGGATGCCGCGCGCGCCGACTGCGTCGCGAATTCCTTGGCGCGGGCTTGGATCGTCTCGTCGAATTTCGAGCCCGGCACCACGACGTCGACCAACCGCCATTCGACGGCGCGCTTGCCTTTGACGCCTTCCTCGGTGGTGCAGAACACGTCGGCATGGTCGCGGCGGACCCGACGCTTGTCGGAGACGCGGGTGAGCCCGCCGGTGCCGGGCAGCACCGCCAATAGCGGCAATTCCGGCAGCGACACCGCCGCCGAACCATCATCGATGAGCATGATGTAATCGGTCGCCAGCGCCAGCTCGTAGCCGCCGCCAGCCGCGGTGCCATTGATTGCGCAGATCGATCTGACGCCGGAATTCTCGCTGAGATCCTCAATGCCGTTGCGGGTCTCGTTGGTGAATTTGCAGAAGTTCACCTTATGCGCGTGGCTCGCGCCAGCGAGCATGCGAATATTGGCGCCTGCCGAAAACACCCGCGGTTTGGCCGAACGCAGGACCAGCGCCCGCACGCCGGGATGCTCGAAGCGCAGCCGCTCGATCGCGTCGGCAAGTTCGATATCGACGCCGAGATCGTAGGAATTAAGCTTGAGGTCATAGCCTTCGAACAGCGCCGATTTTTCGTCGACGTCCATCACCAGCGTGGCGATTTCGCCGTCGACCTTCAGCTTCCAATGGCGATAGCGCGACGGCTCGGTTTGAAAATCGATTCGCACGCGCTTGTCGCTTCGCGGCGTGTCGCTTTGCTCGCGCGCCGCGCGATCGGCTTGGGCATAATCCGCTTGGGCCATCATGGTCTCGGTCCTCGCGCTTCGACTGTCTCCGTTAAACTCGGATTTAAGGCTTTGGATCGGGCTTGCCCTTCATATGCATTATAATTCATGAGACGGCAATCCCGGGTTTGGTTCCATTCTTGGCCTCACTTTTGGCCGGGAGTTCCGCCTCACGGTGGTCGCGCAAGAGCCGGTTGATGAACTCGGCAACCGCATTGATCGTGAGCTCCGACGCCTCGCGATAGGGGATGTGCCGGATGCCGGGCAGCACCACGGTTTCGACCGGGCAGAAGCATTCTTGCCGGGCCACCTCAATCTGTTTGAGCGTGCCGTACTGATCGTTCTCGCCTTGCACGATCAGGATGGGGACGCGGATATATCCCAACGCTTCGGTGATGTCCCACTTCTGGAAGTCGGCATGCAGCCAGGGCTCGTTCCAGCTGCGGAACGCAGCATCGACATCGGCGTGGTAGGGCTTCAACCGCTCGCGCAAAGCGCCGGAGTCGAACGATTTGCGCGCGCGGCGGATTTCGGCGAGACCCATCTCCTCGGTGAAGAAGTGCGGCGCGATCAGAACCATGCCGCGCACGCGATGGTCCTGCACGCTGCCGGCATAGATCGTGGCGATCGAAGCGCCGTCGCTGTGGCCGAGGATAATTCCGCGGCGAAATCCGATCGCCGCCAACACCCGCGGTAGCACCTCGCGCGCCTCCTCATCCATAAAAGAGGTGCTGCGCGGCAGCTTGGCGCCGGTCGAGTTGCCGTAACCGGCCCGCGAATAGGCAAAGACGCCGGCGCCGGTCGCCGCGGCGATTTTGTCCGGGAACTGCCCCCACAGGCCGACGCTGCCAAGCCCCTCATGCAGCATCACGATTGTCGGCGCGGCCTGCGGCCGCGGCCCGATCAGGCGGTATTCCAGTCGCAGCGGCGGTAAATCGAGAAAGCCGGTTTCTGATAGCGTCACGATTGGGACCTCAGCACATCGGAACTGATCCGCCGCAATTTGGCGAAGCTTTGCTCCACCGTTTCGCCGGAGGTGTCGAGCTGCGCCTGCGCGCGGGCATAATCGGGACCGCGCGCCTCAAGAATTGCCACCAGATCCGCCATGGCTTCGCGGTTCTGCGCCATCGGCCGGAAATCGCCCTGCGCCATAACCCGGCTCATATGTTCCTCCGGGCGCGCCTTGATCCAGATCGTGTGGCTCCGCCGCAGCAATAACGCATAACTCTCGCGATCGGACACGATCCCGCCGGCCGTTGTAATCACCGCGGCCTCATGTTCGGCGATCACGCGCGCAAGCGCCGACCGCTCGTGGCGGCGGAACGTCGCGGTGCCGGCGATCTCGATCATATCCGGAATGCTGGCGCCGTAGTCCTGTTCGACCACGCGATCGAGCTCGATGAACGGCCAGCTGAGATGCCGCGCCAGCACGCGGCCGAGCGTGGATTTGCCGGCGCCGCGCAAGCCCACTAGTGCAATCCGCTGACCACGATCGGAGCGATCCACCGGCAGAAAGTGAGCTTCGATCAGCTGCGTAAGCTCAGCAAGGCTTTGCTCGGGCAGCTGCGCAACGAGATCGAGCAGCATCGCGCGTGCGCCACTTTGCACTAACGGCTCGCCCAGCAAATTGGCGGCGGAAATGTCGAGCGCTTGTGCGATCGCGCGCAGCACCGTGACCGACGGATTGCCGATGCCGCTTTCGATTTGCGCCAGATATCGCTCTGAAGTGCGCGAGGCTTGCGCCAACTGCCGGCGCGTCATGCCGCGTTTGGCGCGGCCACGCCGCACTTCGCGGCCGAGTGCGGCGAGAAGCCCGGCCGCGGCGCGGCCATTGGCTTGCGCGTCCGGCGCCGATTTCCGCAAGGTCTTCGCATTTCTGGCAGGCGGCACGGTGCCAAAGTCTCATGCACTATAGTTCATATGGACATAGCGCAAGGCGGCGAGCCAGGCAAGACTTGGCTCTCAAGACTTGGTCCTCAAGACTTGGACCTCAAGACTTGGACCTCAAGATTTGGCGTTACTGAAAAATTTTGCGCCAGCTGCCGTTGTCCTCACTGGCGGATGCATCGCTCTCTTCGATCCCGTCAGGGCCAGGATCGTCGGGCGCGTGCACGAGCGGAATCACCGGCTCGGCTTTGACCGGCTCCGGCGCCGAACGGGCGGATGAGGCGCCGGCGGGGATGACGGCGTTTTGCTCTCGTGGCGCTGGCGCCGCGCTGATCGCAGCCGGAAGCTCCGGCTCGATGACGGGCGCGGCAATCGCGCCGGTGAGCGGCACCCGCCATTCAAACGCATCGATGCGGCCGCTCACCGGCGAAACCGGCAGCC
>JBPYFG010000117.1:0-3348 GCA_051986365.1 Xanthobacteraceae bacterium | reverse complement strand
GGGGCCTGTGGTCGTCGGAGGGCGACCGGACGCCGTGGCTAAAGGAGGGTGGCAAAGGCATGCCTCCATTGGCCGTGCATATCCAGGTCCGTCCCGACCCGTTGGCGCATTGAGTCTGGCGCACGCTCCGCGACGCGTCGCACGGTCGAGCGAGGTGTTGCTCGCTCCGCCGTGAAATCTTGCTGTTGCTTCACGACCTTCGGCCGGCGTGGTAGAGCGTGACTTTCGCGCCAGGGCGATCAATGGATTCGATCTTCAGCGTACGCGGGACGGCCGGGGCCGTTCCGATCTGGTTCGTCACCAGCGCGAATTACCCAGACGTGCAGCGTTCGATTGGCGCGGAGGCAAGTGCGTTTGCGGAAGCGGCCGGTTTTGAGCCCAAGGCCGGGCGCCATCTTTTGCTGCCGGGCAAAGGCGGCGCGGGCCATGCGCTCGGCGGCGTTCTATTTGGCATCGAGGACGCGGACAAGGACAGCGGCAGCAACAAGGACCCCTTCCTGGCCGGCCGGCTGCCGCAGCATTTGCCGGACGGCAGCTACCGCTTCGCCAACGAGCCGCCGGATGCGCGGCTCGCCGCGCTTGCCTTCGCCTTCGGCGCCTATCGTTTCACGCGCTATCGCAAGGCCGAGCCGCGATCGATCAAGCTCGATCTGCCGCAAAGCATCGCCCGCGAGGAGCTTGAGCATATTGTCGAAGGCGTGACGCTGGCGCGCGATCTCATCAACACCCCGGCCAATGACATGGGTCCAGCGCAGCTCGAACAGGCGGCGCGCAAGCTTGCCGCGCGTCATGCCGCGACGATCACCGCCGTGGTCGGCGACGCATTGCTGGAGCAAAATTTTCCGCTGATCCATGCTGTCGGCCGCGCCGCCGCTGCTGCGCCGCGGCTGATCGACTTGATCTGGGGCGATGCCAATCACCCGCGCGTGACGCTTGTCGGCAAGGGCGTCTGCTTCGACACCGGCGGTCTCGACATCAAGCCGGAGACCGCGATGCTCAACATGAAGAAGGACATGGGCGGCGCGGCGACCGCACTGGCGCTGGCGCACATGATCAT
Source organism: Xanthobacteraceae bacterium (assembly GCA_051986365.1). GTDB lineage: Bacteria > Pseudomonadota > Alphaproteobacteria > Rhizobiales > Xanthobacteraceae > BOG-931. Next base: position 2,291 of record JBPYFG010000117.1, on the reverse strand, counting down.
GGCCGACGGCCTGAAAATACGCTTGCGGGTGCTGATCCCGGCGGTCGAGAATGCCATCGCCGGATCGAGCTTCCGCCCGCGCGATATTTACACCTCGCGCAAAGGGATCACGGTCGAGATCGGCAATACCGACGCCGAAGGCCGGCTGATCCTCGCCGATGCGCTGGCGCTTGCCGACGAGGACAAGCCGGCGCTGATCGCCGATTTCGCAACGCTCACGGGCGCGGCGCGCGTCGCGCTCGGGCCTGACGTACCGGCCTTCTTCACCGACGACGATCGCCTTGCCGATGAATTGATGCGCGCGGCCAAAGCGGAAAACGATCCGCTGTGGCGGCTGCCGCTGTGGCGGCCCTATGAATCGATGCTCGAATCCAAGGTCGCCGACATCAACAATGTCGGCGGCAGCCAAGGCGGCGCCATTACTGCGGCGCTGTTCATGCGCCGCTTCGTCAATGCGGAGTCCTGGGTGCATTTCGACCTGTTCGCTTGGACGGCTGCTGCTAAGTCGGGCCGGCCGGAAGGCGGCGAGTGTCAGGTGGCGCGCGGGCTCTATGCGCTATTGGCTGCGCGTTATGGCTGAGGCCATGTCGGCGCTCGATCGTCGGGTGACGCCGGCACGCGGGGATATCGCGGCGAAACATCTCCAAGGCAAAGTGAAGGCCGCGCGCTTTGTCGAAGGGCAGGCGATGGAGGTGATTGCGCCGCAGGCGCCGCTTCGCCGCGAGCCGCGGCCCGACGCGCGGCTCGACACTGAGGCGCTTAAGGGCGAGCGCGTCACGATCTACGACGCCGATGCCGAAGGCTGGGCCTGGGGCCAACTTGCCGGCGACCATTATGTCGGCTGGCTGCCGAGCGCGGCGTTGGCGCCGCTGGGTCCGGCGCCGACCCATAGAATCGCGGCGTTGCGCACGTTGGTTTTTCCCGGGCCCTCGATCAGATTGCCGCCCATCGAAGCGCTGCCCTTTGGCGCTACTCTCAACATTGCCCGGATAGACGATCGCCTAGGGATCACGCCGTCGGGCGGTTACGTGCCGGCGGCGCATCTTGCGCCGATCGCCGATTACGAGCGGGATTTCGTCGCGGTGGCGGAGCAATTTGTCGGTGCACCCTATCTGTGGGGCGGTAAGACCGCACTCGGGCTCGATTGTTCAGGCCTTCTTCAGATCGCGCTGTCCGCCTGCGGCGTGCGATGCCCGCGCGACAGCGACATGCAGGAACGGGCGCTCGGCGCGCCGCTCGATCACAACGCATCAACGTTCGAGCTGCGGCGCGGTGATCTCGTCTTCTGGAGCGGACACGTGGCGATCGCGCGCGACCGCGACCGCCTCGTGCATGCCAATGCCTTTCACATGTCTGTCGTTATCGAGCCGGCGGCTGAAGCTATTGCGCGCATTCTCGGCTTTGGCAGCGAGATCGCAAGCGTGCGCCGGATGGCGTTTACCGGCCCGATTCCAACGGGCGGCATCGACGTTACGCGGCGTCTCATGTAAAAGCTATTTACATGAGCTGGTCGAAAGACGAGAGGGGCGGCCCGCGCGGCTACCACCACGGCAACCTGAAAGAGGCGCTGCTGCGCGCCGCCCTCGAATTGATCGCGCAGAAAGGTCCGGCGGGCTTCACCTTTGCCGAGGCGGCGCGGTGGGCGGGCGTGAGCCCGGCCGCGCCCTATCGCCATTTCCGTGACCGCGACGAACTTCTCGCTAATGTCGCGCTACGCGGACTCGAACGGTTCGCGATTGTGCTCGAAAAGGCGTGGGACGATGGCCGCCCGCAGCCATTCGCCGCACTCGATCGGCTCGGCAAGGCCTACCTTGAATTCGCGCGCGCCGAGCCCGCCTACTACTCCGCGATGTTCGAGGCCGGTATCCCGCTTGCGACGAGCCCGGAATTGGGTGAAGCCGGTGAGCGAGCCTTCGTCGTACTGCGTGGCGCTTCCGAAATGTTGTGTGCGCAAATGCCGCCACAATCCCGGCCCCCAATCTTGATGGTTGCTTTGCATATCTGGGCCATGTCACACGGCATTGCCTCGCTGTTCGGCCGCGGCTGCGCCGCGCGGCGCACGTTGCCGATGTCGCCCGAAGAATTGCTGGAAGCGGCAGTGTTGGTCTACTTGCGCGGGCTCGGACTAACTTCTGAGGTGAGCCCCTCTTGACAGTCAGCTGGCGCGATGTAAATGTTATTTACATTCACAGTGAGGTCCCGCCATGCCTATCGCAGCAAGGATCGATGAATTCGGAAAACCAGCCTGGATCGCGCTGATGATCTTAGGCTTTTGGGCCTGGTGGCCCTTG
>JBPYFG010000116.1:0-7491 GCA_051986365.1 Xanthobacteraceae bacterium | reverse complement strand
TGGCAGCAGGCCGGGCACAACGAAATGCCGATTGCAATGGCGATCGGCTGGGAGCCATCGCTCGATTTCATCGCCGGCTCGCCGGTGCCGAAGGGGCTGTGCGAATATGACGTGATCGGCGCCATTCGCGGCGCTCCGGTCGATCTCGTCAAATGCGAAACCGTCGATCTGATGGTGCCGGCCAGCGCCGAGATCGTAATCGAAGGTTATCTCCAGCTCGATCCCTCGACCTTCCTGATGGAAGGACCATTCGCCGAAGTCACCGGCTATATCGCCGGAGGTGGCTTGCCCAGACCGACCATCCGCGTCACGGCCATCACCCATCGCAAGGATCCGATCCTGCGCGGCACCATCGAAGGCTCGCTGCCCGGCTGCTTTTCCGAAAACGGCATGTGCTCCTCGATCATGCGCGCGGCGACGGCGTGGAACGTGCTCGATCGCGCCGGCGTGCCCGGCGTCACCGATGTGTGGTGTCCGCCAGTGCAAGCCGGGGTCAACATTTTGGTGCAGATCAAGCAGAGCTATCGCGGCCAGGCCAAGCAGGTCGCCAACGCGCTGTGGGGCAGTTCGGCCGGACACGTGCGCTACAAGCACGTCACCGTGGTCGACGACGATATCGATATTCACGACTATGCCGCGGTCGATTGGGCGATCGCCTATCGGGTCAATGCCGGCGAGGATGACGTCGTCATCATGCCGGCGACTTTCGGTCTGTTTCTCGATCCGTCGACGCGCAAGCGCGACCGCAACACCTCGCTGTACGGCACCGGCAAGTGGAACCGCATGCTGATCGATGCCACGATGAATCTCGATTACGATCCCGATCCCGAGTTCGACGGCGCGCGTTTCCCGCCGCTGGTCTGGCCGGCGCCGGAAGACATCGCGGCGGTCAAGGCGCGCTGGAGCGAACTCGGCCTCGATAAGCCGCCGCGCAAGTGACCGCGCGCAATGTTCGAAGGTTTCACCCGCACCGAGATCAAGACCAGCGGCGCGCGCATCGTCACCGTCTACGGCGGCAACGGCCCGCCGCTTCTCCTCATGCACGGCAATCCGTTCAGCCATTTATCCTGGCACAAATTTGCGCCGCGGCTTGCCGAGCAGTTTACGGTGGTGGCGACCGATCTGCGCGGTTACGGCGATTCCGAGAAGGTGCCGGGCGGCGCCGATCATTCGAACTATTCCTTCCGCGCCATGGCGGGCGATCAGATCGAGGTCATGGCCGCGCTTGGGCACGAGCGTTTTTACGCCGCTGGGCATGATCGCGGTGCGCGCGTCTTGCATCGCATGTGCCTTGATCACCCGCACAAAGTGGTGCGCGCCGCTATACTCGACATCATCCCGCAGCATCACCTGCTCAATAATGTCACGCGCGCCTGGGGCACTTTTTCGTGGCACTGGTTCTTCATGATCCAGCCCTACGACTTTCCAGAACGCCTGATGAGCGCCGACCCGGATTATTTCATCGAAAAGAAGCTCGCCAAGACCGCGCAAGGCTTAAGCTTCTTCGATCCGCGCGCGCTTGCCGAATATAAGCGCTATTTCCGCAACCCGGCGACCGTCCATGCGATGTGCGAAGATTATCGCGCCACCCACGGCGTCGATCTCGATATGGACACGAAGGATTTCGAGGCCGGCCGAAAGATTGCGTGCCCGGTGCTGCTCTTATGGGGCGCGACCGGCGGCGTCGGCCGCAACCACGACGCCGAACAAATCTGGCGCCGCTACGCCAGCGACATTTGCGGCGCCAAGGCGCTGCCTTGCGGGCACTATCTTTCCGAAGAGGCGCCCGAGGAGACGTATACGGAGCTGCGCGATTTTTTCGCGGCGGGGAAGGTCACGCCAAAGTAAAGTTCTGCGACCGCGACCGCGCTAGCAAGGCCAGAACCGATGCACGGGCAGTATGCTAGGTCGACGCGATGGCCGGTCTCGCATTGGCCGCCGGCATCTGCTAGGGGAGCACCGCGAGGCGCGCCGTCGTTCGTAACCCCTTCATGCGCGTGAATTTCTGCGGATAGGCCACGGCCAGCACCCTATGCCTAGTAGCTTTGGTGCAGGAACCTGCCGCACAAACCTTAGCGCAGGAACAATGGCTTGCGCCGCTATGCCAGCTTGCCCCGCCGTGCCGAAACTGCAAATCAGTAGGGTAGGAAGGGCCCTGATATTGTGATGAACCCGGCGTTAGGCCGTTGTTTGGGAATGTTTTTCTAAAAACTACGATCCTCGCACGAAAGTGATCTGCCGATGAAACTCATGGCAGGCAGTTGGGATCATGCTGTAGGAGACAAAACGGAACTGGCGATGGATGCGCAAGCAGCCGATCCGGAGCGCAGCATGAAACGTCTGCGTGGGACCGCGCGATTTTTCAACACGAAGGTCGGATGGAGCCGGCTCGGGGTGGTGCTGAGCCTCAGCATCATCGCGATTGCGCTCGTGGTGCTTTATCGCATCCTGCGCGACATCGATCCCGATGAGCTCGTCGACGCCATCGAAGCTACCGACTGGCGCACGCTGTTCATTGCCGCCCTTTTCGTCGCTGGCGGTTATCTCACGCTCACCTTTTACGATCTGTTCGCACTGCGCACGATCGGTCGGTCGGACGTGCCGTATCGCGTCGCCGCACTCTCTGGCTTTACCAGCTACGCCGTTGGCCACAATGTCGGCGCCAGCGTGTTTTCCGGCGGTGCGGTGCGCTATCGCATCTACTCCGCCCATGGATTGAGCGTTATCGACGTCACCAAAATCTGCTTCATCGCCGGTCTGACCTTTTGGCTCGGCAATGCCACCGTGCTCGGTCTCGGCGTGCTGTACAACCCGCAGGCCGCCCGCGCGTTGGATCAGTTGCCGCTGTGGAGCAATCGCCTGCTCGCAGTCGTGATTCTCGCCTTGCTCGCCGCTTATGTGGCTTGGGTCTGGGTCAAGCCGCGCGTCATCGGCCGTGAGGGCTGGCAGGTAAGGCTGCCGGGCGGTCCGCTGACGCTGTTGCAGATTGCGATCGGCATTGTCGATCTCGCTTGCTGCGCCGCCGCCATGTACATGCTGATGCCCGACGAGCCAAATCTCGGATTCGTTACGGTGGCGGTGATCTTCGTTGCCGCGACGCTCTTGGGATTTGCCAGTCATGCGCCTGGCGGCCTCGGCGTGTTCGACGCCGCCATGATGGTGGCGCTATGGCAATTCGATAAAGAAGATCTGCTCGCCGGGCTGCTGTTGTTCCGGCTGCTCTATTATGTCATCCCGTTCGCTCTTTCATTGGCTGTGCTGGGCACCCGCGAAATTCTGCTCAGCCGCGGCGTGCGGCGCCTCTCCCCCCCGGTAACGCCGCCGCTCGGCGATACGGATACGCGCGTTCGCCAGACGACCGACGTGTCGCGATGAGCTTGGCCGAGGATCGCGCCCCTTTGAACGCTAGGCTCTGGCGTGGCGGCGTCGTGCTTGCGGCGGCGGCGCTCGTTTTTGCGGTTCTGGCCGCGATGGGAACGCTGCCGATTATTTATGCCGTGGCCGGCTTTGCCGTCATTGGGGCTGCCGCCGTTATTGGACTGCGCTCAGCCCGCGAGCAGGATCGCTTTGCGCAACCCGTCGTCAACGTGCAAACGAGTGACGATCTGCTGCGCACGTTTGTCGCCGGCCTGCCGGATCCGGTTCTCGCCCTTGATCGGGATGGCCGCGTTATCGCGCTCAATGATCGTGCCCGTGCTCTTGCTCCGGCGCTCCGCCAGGGCGAGCCAGTGTCGTTTGCACTGCGGACGCCGGAATTGATCGAGGCGATCGGCCGGGCCGGCAGAGACGGTGAAGAGCAGCGCGTCGTCTATTCCGAACGCGTGCCGCTCGACCGCTGGTACGAGACCGTGGTGACGCCGGTGAAGCGCCAAGCCAATGCCCGCAATCCCGACCTTGTGTTGATGACCTTCCACGATCTCACGCCGTTACGCCGCGTCGAAGAAATGCGCGCCGATTTCGTCGCCAATGCCAGCCATGAATTGCGCACTCCGCTCGCCGCCCTGTTGGGGTTCATTGAAACACTCCAAGGTTCGGCGCGGGAAGATTCCAAGGCGCGCGACCGCTTTCTTTCGATCATGCAGGAACAGGCGCGGCGCATGGCGCGGTTGATCGATGATCTGTTGTCGTTGTCGCGCATCGAGCTCAACGCGCATCGGCGTCCCGACACGCCGGTCGATCTGGTGCCGATCATTCGCCAAGTCTCCGACGGGCTCGAGAGCCTCGCGCGCGACCGCGGCGTCGCCGTCAACGTCGAAAATGCGGGCGCCATGACGGTGCTGGGCGATCATGACGAGCTAGTCCGCGTTTTCGAAAATCTGGTCGAAAACGCGCTCAAATACGGCGCCGCCGGACGCCGCGTCGATATCAAGCTTGGTCCAGGCGCATCGGCCGAGGGCGAGCCGGAAGCGCGCGTTAGCGTTCGCGATTACGGCCCGGGAATTGCGCCCGAGCATTTGCCGCGGCTAACCGAACGTTTCTATCGGGTTGATGTTACCGAAAGCCGCGCGCAGGGCGGCACCGGGCTCGGTCTGGCGCTGGTCAAACACATTCTCAACCGCCATCGCGGCCGCATGACCATTGACAGTACGCCCGGCGCAGGTGCCACTTTCACGGTGCACCTGCCCACCGCGATTGCCCCGTCCGCGCGATAAACAGCCGCACCCTCAAAGGTTTCGGCTGTCATCTAACTGTCATGCAACCTTCATAGAACGGCTACGCGTCAGGCTTAACCGTCCGCCTGCTGCAGCTTTCGCCTCTTAGAGCAAGCCCCACGATGCAGCGTTCTGACACACGGCGACTGAACCGCCGAACACCCGCATTAACCACATGCGGGGCGCGTCGCACCGGATTTCACCCAGAGGAGACCGAACAGTGAAACATCTGAGAACTATTGCCGTCGCCGGCCTGTTCGCCGCGACGATCATGCCCGCCGCCGCCGATGACATTTCCGGCGCCGGCGCCACGTTCCCATATCCGATCTACGCCAAATGGGCGGATGCCTATAAGAAAGAGACCGGTGTCGGACTGAATTATCAATCGATCGGTTCGGGCGGCGGTATCAAACAAATCCAGGCCAGGACGGTCACCTTCGGCGCCACCGATGCGCCGCTCAAAGGCGAAGAGCTCGAGAAGAGCGGCCTGGTGCAGTTTCCAATGGTCATGGGCGGCATCGTGCCCGTGGTCAATCTCGAGGGCGTCAAAGCCGGCGACCTCGTGATCGACGGGCCCACGCTTGCCAAAATCTTCCTCGGCGAGATCAAGACCTGGGACGATCCCGCGATCAAAAAGCTCAACCCGAACGTCAAGTTGCCGTCGACCGCGATCGCGGTCGTGCACCGCTCCGACGGCTCCGGCACCACATTCAATTTCGCTTACTACCTTTCGCAAGTCAGCGATGAGTGGAAGTCGAAGGTCGGCTTTAACACCTCGGTCGAATGGCCGGTCGGCATCGGCGCCAAGGGCAATGAAGGCGTCTCTAACAACGTCGGCCAGACCAAAGGCTCGATCGGTTACGTTGAATATGCCTATGCGTTGCAGAACAAGCTGGTCTACACCAAGATGATCAACAAGGACGGCAAGATCGTTTCGCCGACCAGCGAGGCGTTCCAGGCCGCGGCCGCCAATGCCGACTGGAATTCAGTGCCCGGCTATGGCGTGATCCTGGCGAACCAGCCGGGCGCTGCGTCTTGGCCGATGACGGCTGCGACTTTCATTCTTATTCCCAAGCAGCCGCCGGACCCGGCGGCGGCGACTTCGGCGCTCAAGTTCTTCGCCTGGGCTTACGCTAACGGGGGCAAGATGGCCGAGGAACTCGACTATGTGCCGATGCCGGCCGAGGTCGTGAAACAGATCAAGGCGATGTGGGCCAAAACGATTGTCGGCAGCGACGGCAAGCCGCTGCATGTGACCTCGAATTGACATCTTACCCCCCAAACCGGGCGCTCCCGTGGAACGCCCGGATTCCATCCACCGGCTCGCCGCACCATCTTGTGCGAGGGCCGGTGGGTCGTTTGAGTGGACGCCGCCAGTTTTCGGCAATGGAGCGTCCTGATGAATTCGTCGCGGGGCCAATCCGTGGCTGACATCGCACTTCAAGAAGGCGCGCTGATCGCACCTGCGGCCGGCAGTCGGGCCAAAGTGCTCGACCGCTTGCGCCTGGGCGATGCCGCATTCCGGCAGCTGACGCGAGCGGCCGCAATAGGCGTGTTGGTCCTGCTCAGCGCGGTGATCATTTCGCTGATCAGAGGTTCGATACCGGCGCTCAAGACGTTCGGTTTTGGTTTCCTTTTCAGCGAGCGCTGGAATCCGGTGACCGAAATTTTCGGCGCCTTGCCGGCGATCTACGGCACCGTGATTACGTCCTTTATCGCCATGCTGTTCGCGGTGCCGATCGGCTTGATGATCGCGTTCTTCCTCACCGAGCTTTGCCCGCAATGGCTGCGCCGGCCGATCGGAATTGCCATCGAGCTGCTGGCCGGTATCCCGTCGATCATTTACGGGATGTGGGGCTTCTTCGTGCTGGGGCCGTTTCTGGCCTACACGTTCCAGCCGTTCATGATCAAATTGTGCGAAGGCATTCCCGTGCTCAGCGCGATCTTCGCGGGACCTCCGTCCTATCTCAGCCTGTTCAACGCAGCGCTGATCCTGGCGATCATGGTGTTGCCTTTCATCACCTCGATCTCGGTCGACGTATTCAGGACTGTACCGCCGGTGCTGAAGGAGGCGGCCTATGGCGTCGGCTGTACCACCTGGGAGGTCGTTCGCAACGTCGTGATACCATATACCCGCGTCGGGGTGATCGGCGGCATCATGCTGGCGCTCGGCCGCGCGCTCGGCGAGACGATGGCCGTCACCTTCATCATCGGTAATGCGTTCCGAATCTCCTCGTCGATCTTTGCGCCGGGTACGACGATCTCAGCGGCGATCGCCTCCGAATTCGCCGAAAGCGACGGCCTGCACCAGTCGAGCCTGATTCTGCTCGGCCTGTTGCTGTTCGTGCTGACCTTCTTCGTGCTCGCGGCGGCGCGCTTGATGTTGTTGCATCTGGAAAACAAGGCGGGGAAGTAGGATGGCCAATCCGATCTACAATCGCCGCCGCCGCAAGGACGGCATTGTCCGCGCGCTTTGCGTCGGCGCTGCATTGTTCGGCGTGACGTGGCTTGCGCTGATCCTGTTTACGCTGCTCTACAATGGCGCCACCGGGCTCAATCTTCAGGTCTTTACCCAGAACACCCCGCCGCCGGGATCGACCGAAGGCGGCCTGCTGAACGCGATCATCGGCTCGATCATCATGACCTTTCTCGGAGTCGGGATCGGCGCGCCGCTCGGCCTTTTCGCCGGCACCTACCTCGCCGAATACGGACGGCATGACCGTCTGACCTCGGTGATCCGCTTCATCAACGATATCCTGCTGAGCGCGCCGTCAATCATCATCGGCCTGTTCATTTACGGCGCCATCGTGGTGCCGATGCGCGGCTTTTCCGCGCTGGC
>JBPYFG010000115.1:0-2355 GCA_051986365.1 Xanthobacteraceae bacterium | reverse complement strand
TGCCGGGTCTGGCATCCGCACACGAACAGCGTTGACTAATTTCTCGGCGTCAAACTGGTTGGCCTTGTTCTTGCCCCACGGCACGCCTGCGGCGCTCGTCCAAAAACTTAACTCTGCCACTGTCGCGACGATAGACTCCCAGTCGTTCAGGTAGGTGCGCATTCAAGAGAGCGGCGCTGATCAGGTCGCGCCCGATTGTCGCTCGCCGAACTATCTGCAAAAATTCGTGGAGAGTGACACGACCGGCGTGTCGATGGACTAAATTACCACGATGCGGATCAGGCTCGCGGAAAACTTTCGTGCTTTGTTTTATGCGCCATTCTACGCCACGCACGTGCTCGGTTTCTATGCCGGCGAGGGCATCGTCGTAGATTTGTTCAACTCTCCGGCGCCGGCCTCCGCTGCCGCCGGTCTGCTCGACGGATCGATCGACATTTCGTGGGGTGGACCGATGCGGGTGATGAAAGCGCGCGACCTCGATCCCGCCTCGCCGCTTGTCTGTTTCTGCGAGGTTGCCGCACGCGATCCGTTCTTTCTGGTCGGCAAGTGCGAACGTTCCGGCTTCTATTTGGCTGATCTGCGACGGCTGAAGGTTGCGACCGTGTCGGAAGTGCCGACCCCATGGCTCTGCCTGCAGCACGACCTGCGCGAGCGGGGCGTCGATCCGGGGCGCATTAATCGTGTCACAGATCGCACCATGGGCGACAATCTAAGGGCGTTGCGCAAAGGCGAAGTCGACGTGGTGCAGATGTTCGAGCCGTACGTGTCGATGGCCCTGCGGGCGGGCGCGGGCGACATCCTCTATGCCGCGAGCAACCGCGGGCCAACCGTCTATACGACGTTCCTGACGACGCGTGACAGCATTCGCCGCAACCGTGTGGCGTTCGCCGCCATGGTCCGCGCAACGCGGCGCACGCTTAATTGGATCGCCGAGCACAGCGCGGAGGAATTGGCGCATGAGGTCACGCCATTCTACCCAGACGTGCTACCAGATCTCCTTACGACTTCGCTTCGACGCTACCGAGACGCGGGCCTGTGGGCACGAACGCCGGAAGTGTCACGTCAAGGGTTTGATCGCCTGGCCGAAAGCCTCAAGTCTGGTGGGTTTATTTCCCGAATGCATAGTTACGAGGACTGTGTCGATCAAAGCCTGTGCTCGCCACCGCCGGCGAGGTGATCGAGCAACTGTTCGGGGCATTTATAAGTTGACATACCTGCGCGCTGAAATCGCGTCGTCGCATCGCGTCCCCAGAGATCAGGACCAAGCGGATGTCGATTTTCAAATTACAGCACGGAATGGCGGGCCATAAAATGGTCTTGCGCCGCAGCAACATGCGGAAGCGAATGTCCGCTTTGGGTCAAAGGCGGACATCACAACAAGTCCGCGCAATGTCCGCTTTACCCCCAAAAGCGGACATCGCCGAGCAGTCGCGACGAAACGCTATGGACGCCAAAAGTCCTTAAAGCGCTCTTGGCTCAATTCCGTATAGCGAGCGGTGTGCTGGATGGCCCGATGGCCGAGCCAGTCTTGAATTGCCCGCGTGTCGTGCCCTGCATTGGCCAGGGCGTAGCCGCAGGCGTGCCGTAGCATGTGCACGTGAACCTTGAACGGGAAGCCGGCACGCTCGCCGATGCGCTTGATCAGACGATTGACGGCATCGGTGGTGAAGGGGGTACCGCGCTCTGTCTCGAACACGTAGGCGCCGCTAGTCTGGCGCTGCAGTTCGCGAAGGGCGCGCAGCTCATCGCCTCGGATTGGGTGAGCTGCCGGCTTGCCATTCTTTGCGCGGCGGACGTGCAAGGTCGCTGCCCGGTCAAATTCGACTTGCGACCATTCCAGATCGCAAATCTCGACGGCGCGCAGCCCATGCCGGTAGGCCACGAGGATTAGGGTCGCGTCACGGTGCCCATAGCGGCCTTTGCGGGCGGCCCTGATAAGCGTTTCGACCTCAGATGGCGTCAGATATTCACGCGGGCGCAATTCGCTGTTGCTGGGCCGCGTAGGAATCCGACGCCGAACTGACCGGTTTTCGTTGTTTGGGCGGACCAAGTGCAGATGCGCGGTCATTGGCTTATTCCCCCGTTGTCTGTGCCGACTGACCGGACAATAGGTATTTTTCGGTCACTTGACGGCCGAAAAAGAGGCGCGCCGCAAACCGCCCTCGCCATTCCTCTGGAGGTATTGCACCCACTCCATCAGCCTGATATAAATGTAGTGACATTTACTGGGGAGGTCAATAGCCTTTATGGGGCGCCCATCGGGACGTATCCAAGGCCGGCTATTTCAAATGCGAGTATCCGACGCGTTCTTACGAGCAATCGACGGATGGCGCTTGAAGCAGCCTGATTTTTGAC
>JBPYFG010000114.1:0-3665 GCA_051986365.1 Xanthobacteraceae bacterium | reverse complement strand
GCCTTCGCGGTGGTCGGCATTCCGCCCGGAACCGAGCGCGACGTGCTCAAGGGCAGCACGGTGCACGTTCCGATCTACGCCGATGCCACATACCTTTTCATCTTCAGAACCATGTCCAATGGCATCGCGGTCGCAATCAATACGGTGTCGTCAGAGCTCGCCGCCGGCGGCGCGCGCACCGATGGCAGCCTGGTCAAGGCGGCGCTGGCGTCGTCGAGTCCAGCCGATGTCCTGCTGCAGCCGATCTTCAATCCCGTCGGCGGCTATGCCAGCTATGTCGTGCCTGCGGCTTTCGTACTGATCCTGCAGCAGATGCTGTTGATCGCCGCATCGATGCTGACAGTCTTCGCATTGGCGCACAGGGTCGACAGCGCGTTCGCAACGGTGTTCGGCCGCGGGGTGGCGCATCTAACGATCTATTTACCAGCGCTCGCGCTTTATTTCATCGTGCTGCCGCGCTTCTACGGCTTTTCCACGCTGGGCCAGCCGTTGCAATTGGTGGCGCTCGCCTCGCTGTTCACTCTGGCGACCAGCTTTATGGGCCAAGCGGCCGGCGCCTGGTTCAAGAACCCAGAAACACCAACGCTGATCTTTGTTGGCACCAGCCTGCCGCAGTTCTTCCTGACCGGCTTCTCCTGGCCGCGCGAAGCGATTCCCAAGCCAGTGCTCGCCGCGGGCTACGTATTCCCGAGCGATTTCGCGATCGACGGAATCGTCCGCATCGACCAGCTCGGCGCGAGCCTCTCCGAAGTTGTGCACGACTGGCGCGGGCTCTGGTTGCTGGCCATTGTTTATTTCCTGCTTGCGGTAATCTCGGTTTACGTCAACACGCGGAGGCGGTTGCATGCTTAGCCGCAGGCTGGCCGTGTTTGGCCTCGTTCTCATCGCGTTTGGTGCGGGCGGATGCGGGCTTTGGCGGAGCAAAGATAGCGCAACCCTCGTCGGTGTCGTGCGAACAACTGAGATTCGCATTGCGCCCGAGGTCGGCGGGCAACTCGTCAGTATCAATGTCCAGAAGAGCGACCGTGTCCGGGCCGGTGACGTGGTGGCCAAGCTCTCTGCGATCGAGTTGAGTGCGGCAGTCGTGCAGGCGCGCGCGGCGCTCGACGCAGCATCCGCCCAGCGGGACAATGTCTACGCCGGAGTGCGCGCCGAGGAGGTTGCACAATTGGCATCCGCGATCGACAAGGCAAAATCGCGCCTGGCCTATGCGCAGAGCGAGCTCGCGCGAAAGGCGCAACTGGTTCCTTACAATGCGGCGTCGCAGCAGGAGCTCGATCAGGCGGAGCAAGACGTCGCAACTGCCCGGGCCGATGTTGCCGACGCGCAGGCGAATCACGCTGCGGCAGTCGCTGGCCCGACACACGAAGAGCGCGCGATCGCCGACGCCCAAGTCAAGGCGGCCGCAGCCGCGCTCGCGGTGCTCGAGCGAAGGCTGGACAAGACCACTCTGCGGGCACCCGCGGACGGCGTTGTTAGCGTGATTGTCGCCGAAGTGGGAGAAAACGTGAGCGCCGGCCAGCCGGTGCTTGCAATCGCAGCAACGGACAAACAGTGGCTGTCGTTCAATGCCCGCGAAGACATGCTTCATGGCCTCACCGTGGGCGACAAGGTCGAGGTCGCGCGAGCGGGAGGGGAACCGAGGCCCGCCACGGTCACCGAGCTCACACCGCTTGGCTCGTTTGCGACCTGGCAAGCTGAACGTGCAATCGGCGATCACGATCGCAGCACGTTGCGCCTGCGCCTCGATCCGGACGGCGATCTGGCGGGCCTTGAGCCCGGCATGACGGTCTGGCTCAAGCGCTAAGCGGCCTTCGCCCCAAAGCTGAAGCGATTGCACCGGTACTATACGAGGTTTGGAGACGTCAGATGAGTAATTGGCGATGGACGGCGGTTACCGTTGTTGTCATAGGCATGCTCCTGCCAAATTTGTCGGCCGCGCAATCGCAACCGCCGGCTTCACCAAATGGTCGGTTAGACCTGGTTTCTGCCGTCTATGTTCCACCCGATAATTCCAGCTTTCAGGAAGTCTACGATCTATTGCGCCAGCATAGCGCTCTGGAAAAGATAAAAGAGATACTCAGTCCGTTCCAATTCCCCGAGCAGTTGGCCGTCGAAACCGCTGAATGCCACGCGATGAATTCCTATTATCAGCGGAAGGATTTAAAACCCACCGTGACAATCTGCTATGAATTTTTGAAGCGCGTATTGGAATTACTGCCGACCGAAACCACTCCTGCCGGACTCACCCCGACGGATGCGGCCGTTGGTCAGTTTTTCTGGGTGACTTTCCATGAGATCGGACATGCAGCATTCGATATGTTCAACGTGCCCATATTCGGACATGAGGAAGATGCCGCCGATAACTTTGCTACCTTCATAATGCTGCAATTCGGCAAAGGCCAAGCGCGGCGATTGATTGGCGGCGCCGCCTGGGCCTGGAGAGCCTATTTGGGGGATTACCAGAAAAATCCCGTGGTGCAGACGCGCCTGGCCGCTTTCGCGACCGATCATGGTCTACCGCAAGAGCGGTTCTACAATCTTGTATGCCTGGCTTTCGGCGCTAACAGCCAGGAATTTGCCGATTTCGCCGGTTTTTTGCCGCCGGCACGGTCACCAAATTGTTCGCATGAATACCAAACCCTGGTACGCGCATTCCGTCAGGAAATCCGGCCTCATATCGATCAGGAACAGGCCCGGATGGTTCTCGATACGGATTGGCTTGAGCGGCTGGAAACGCAACCCCAGAAATAATGCGAGGCTCTAGACCAGATAATCGTGCACCACTTTGCCGAGCGGCAGTGTCAGATCAGCAAGGATATGCATGCCGGACACGACTTCGAGCACCGGCAATTCGGCGAGCGGCGCCAGCGCATGCGACGACAGGGTCAGTGCCGCGGGTCCGGTCCAGGCGCCTTTGAGGTTCACGTCGGTCAATTCATATTCGACCAGCTCGCAAATGCGCGGGGTGCCGTCGACATGCGGCACGATCTTGAGCAGGAAATTCGGCGCCAAAAGCGACGCCATGGCTGCATCGCGATCGGCGGGCTTGTGCTTATAGCCCATGCTGCCGGTAGCGATCCGCACCGGGCCATAGTCGAGGGTGCCGACCAGCGTATCGATTGCGTCATGCAGCGTCGGATTAGCGAGCTTTTTGGGAAAGCCCCAGGCTCGCGACCGCCGGCGATCGGCGGATGGTCGTCGAGAAACATGCAATGCGAGTAGCCGCCTTTGCGGCCCTTGAAGGTCACCGGGATGACCTGGCCGCTTTCGGTGTAATCGCCGAAGCCCGTCGAATCCGGCATGCGGATGAATTCGAATTTGACCAGCGGCTCCTCGATCTGCAGCGGCTCGGGGACCAGTTCGCGCAATTTTTGCAGATCGGTTCGGTAAGTAATGATAAGATATTCGCGATTGACGAAACGGTACGGCCCCACCGGATAGGCCGGATTGGTGAGCGGCATGGCAAAAGCCCGCGCCCGCACATCACTTTCTTTCATGGCAATTTCCTCGTCCCAGTGAAGCGAAATACCCCATCTCAGCGCTGCTCCTCGCCGCAATCGAACGTGCGCACCCCTTCCAGCCGATCGGGAAGCTGAAGCACGTTGGGATTGGCCAAGGTCTGGCGCGCGTTCCGGTAACCGGATTGCCAGTGCTCTTCCATG
>JBPYFG010000113.1:0-4474 GCA_051986365.1 Xanthobacteraceae bacterium | reverse complement strand
CCTGTCTATTTGCACTGCGGCTCCATTGCCTTGACGCGTAAAATCCATACGCTGAGTACCTTGCAGAGTGAAATGCTGGGGGTTGCTCAATTTGCGACCATGGCGGGATGTCGGCGGCGGCTCGCTTCCAGTTTTTTGGGTCGGGGTTGGTCGACAACGCTTCCGCTGTTTCACGCCACGCGGGCGCTGCATTGACAATCCCGGAAGGTTTTCGGCCCAACAGCCCCGCGGCCTAACAGATACTCGCTGCAAACGAAGTTGGGGATCACGCCTTACGGCGACACGTTG
The DNA here is from genome assembly GCA_051986365.1 of Xanthobacteraceae bacterium. Lineage (GTDB taxonomy): Bacteria > Pseudomonadota > Alphaproteobacteria > Rhizobiales > Xanthobacteraceae > BOG-931. The sequence goes on along the minus strand of JBPYFG010000113.1, from coordinate 4,186 downwards.
CGGAGCAGGGGGCTTCTGGGATGACTGTCAGAGGCAAGGCCTATATCGCCGGTATTTTCGAGCATCCGACGCGGCTCGCACCGGATAAGACCGTCGCGCAGCTCCACGCCGAAGTGGCGCTTGGTGCCTTGGCCGACGCCGGCCTGACGCGTGATGACGTCGACGGTTATTTCTGCTCCGGCGATGCGCCGGGGCCTGGACCCGCCTCGATGGCGGAGTATATGAATCTGCAGCTTCGCCACATGGATTCGACTGAGATCGGCGGCGCCTCCTACATCGCACTAGCCGCACACGCAGCTGAGGCGATTGCACTGGGCAAATGCGACGTGGCGCTGGTCACGCTCGCCGGCAGGCCGCGCAGCGAGGGCATGGCGACCGGTACTGCGCCGCGGCCGCGCGACCCGAACCAGCCGGAAGCACCGTGGGAGGCGCCCTACGCCATCACCACCGCCAACGGCTACGCAATGTGCGCCATGCGCCACATGTACGAGTATGGCACCACGAGTGAGCAGCTCGCTTGGGTGAAAGTCGCCGCCTCGCATCACGCCCAGCACAATCCACACGCCATGCTGCCTGAAGTGGTCACGGTCGAGGACGTACTGAACTCGCCACTGATCGCCGATCCGCTGCACCGGCTTGATTGCTGCGTCATCAGCGACGGCGGTGGCGCGATTGTCCTCGTTCGCCCGGAGATCGCCAAAACATTAAAGCGGCCCCCTGTGAACATCATCGGTACCGGCGAAGCGGTGAAGCACTTGACCGGCGGCACCTTCGATCTCACCACGTCTGGCGCATGGCGCGCCGGCCCGATCGCCTTTGCCGAAGCGGGCGTGACGCCGGCCGATATCAAATATGCCTCGATCTACGATAGCTTCACCATCACCGTGATCATGCAGCTCGAGGACCTCGGCTTCTGCGCCAAAGGGGCCGGCGGAAAATTCGTCGCAGACGGCAATCTTATCTCCGGCGTCGGCAAGTTGCCGCTCAACACCGACGGCGGCGGCCTGTGCAACAATCATCCAGCCAATCGCGGGAGCATGACCAAAGTGCTCGAAGCGGTGCGGCAGTTGCGCGGCGAAGCTCATCCGGCCGTGCAGGTGAAGAACTGCGATTTGGCGCTGGCGCAGGGCACGGGCTTTCAGCTCGCCACGCGTCACGGCAGCGCGACGATGATCATGGAACGTGAGTGACGCGATGGCCGTGTTCGCAAGCCGCAAACTCACTCCGCCGGTCCTTACCGCTGAAAGCAAGACTTTCTTCGACGCGGCGCGCCAAGGTCGCCTCCTGATCCCGATCTGCACGGCGTGCGACCGCGCGCACTGGTATCCGCGCGTCATCTGCCCGTTCTGTGCCAGCGACAAAGTGGAATGGCGCGAGGCCTCAGGCAAAGGGACCATCTATAGCTTCAGCGTCATGCGCCGCGTCAAGGAGCCCTACATAATCGCCCATGTGACGCTCGCCGAAGGACCCACTATGTTGACCAATATCGTCGCCTGCGACGCCGACGACGTTCGGATCGGCCAGGCGGTCGCCGTTGTATTTCAAGACACGGACACGGGAGCGCCGGTGCCGATGTTCAAGCCGGCTTAGCGTCAATCCGCTAGAAGGTACCGATGCGAAAAACCTATGGCGCTGGATATCCGGACACGCTTCCAGCCTTGCTGACATGGTCGGAAAGGAACGCTTCGGCGCCGGCGGTGACCGACGCTGCGGCCACTCTGACTTGGCGCGCTTTGCAAAACCGCGTCCTGCGCGTGGCGGGCGGACTACGTAAGGCCGGCATCGGCGCCGGCTTGCGCGTCGCTCTGTGGTTGCCGAACGGCACCGACTATCTGGCTGCTATCTTCGCTTGCGCTCGAGTTGGCGCGCTGGCCGTGCATATCAATACGCGCTTTGGTGCAGCCGAGGTCGGCGGCCTGCTGCGCCGAACGCGCGCGGTCGCGCTCGTGACGCAATGGGGATTCGCGCCGGTCGACTTTCCAGCGATTTTCTCCGCACTACCTCAGGAAGATCGCACCGCGCTACGCTGTGTGCTTGTACCGCAAAGGTCTCTCAATGCCACGACACTTGCAGGCCTGCCGGTGCTTCCCCTCGAGGGTGATGCGGCCGACGCCGAGCGTGACGAGGCGACGGCCGGCGCGTCGTGCCTAACCTTCACCACTTCGGGAACCACCAGCGGGCCGAAACTGGTCCTGCATGACCAGCAAACAATCGCCGGGCATGCTGCCGACGTGGCTCGTCGCATTGGACTCGACGCAGAAAATGCGGTGCTGCTTGGCGCCGTGCCCTTCTGCGGTACCTTCGGCAATGCTGCAGCAATGGCCGCGGCTGCCGGTGGCGCACATATCGTGTGCATGCCGCAATTCGATGGCGCCGCCGCAGCTGCTTTAATTCGGCACTACCTAATTACGCATCTGATCGGCGGCGACGATATGTTCGGCCGCCTTGCCGCCGCAAGCGGAGGACGATCATTCGACTCGGTACGCTTCTCGGGTTTCGCCGCCTTTCACTCCAGCGCCGCCGTCTCGATCGCGGCCGCGGAGGCCGTCGGCCTGCAGCCGCGCGGCCTTTATGGTAGTTCGGAAGTGCAGGCGCTGTTCTCGATCGCGGATGGAGAAAATCGCCAGCGAGGTGGTGGCGTGCCGGTCAGCGCGCAGGCGCTTCTCGCCGTCCGCGATCAGGATACCGGCACCGTGCTGCCGCACGGCGCGTCGGGCGAGTTGTGGATCGACGCACCATCACGCTTCGTCGAATACCTTGACAATCCATCGGCGACAGCGCGGGCGATTGACGCCGACGGCGTGTTCCGAACCGGTGACCTCGCCCACCTTGCAGATGTCGGTTTCATCTACGAGGCGCGGATCGGCGACGCGATACGCCTTGGCGGATACTTGGTCAGCCCCGAGGAAATCGAGGCCGTTATTCAAGCGCTACCTGGCGTCGCCGGCGCGCAGGTCGTGTCCGCCTCCCGTGGCGGGGGAGATCCTGTGCCGGTGGCGTTCGTCCGGCCGTGCGCCGGCGCAGTACTGCAAGAAGCCATGTTGCGTGCATTTTGTTTGCAGCAATTGGCGCGCTTCAAAGTTCCGGAGCGGATCGTGGTGGTCGATGATTTTCCGATCGTGGAAAGCCCCAATGGCCCCAAAGTGCAGAAAGTGCGCCTGCGTGAGATGGCGGAGGCGCTGTTCTGCGAAGAACGAGATCAATCCACCAAGATCCGCGCTGGTTAAGACGGCTGCGCTTAGCCTGTCCGCTTACAGCGCGTTCTTCAGCAGTGGGCACTTTTGGCTACGTCCTGGGCTAGAAACTTAAGCCGCCAGGCTAAGCTGCGAGACGAATACCTTGCCCTTAGTCTCGGGGCTCAGCAGCAAGGTGATAACGAACACCAGGGCGGCGCCGACAGTCGCGACCAACATCGGTACGGCGAAACCGAGTGGCTGGGTGGCAGCAAACAGGGCGAGCAACGGCCCGGTGAAGCCCGCCCAGATCGCTCCTTGGTGGTAGCAGAAACCCGATGCGGTAGCACGCACCTCGGTCGGAAACCGTTCCGACAGATAGCTTGGATTTTGCCCATAGATCGCGCCCAGGAATGCGCCCTGCATGATGAAGGCGCCGGCGAGCAGGGGGTAGGAGTCGACGAACAAGTAGAGCGGCGTGATAAAAAGGCCGATCGCAGCCGGAATAATCATCGCCCACCTCCGCCCCAACACATCCGCCACGAAACCCCAGCAACCGCTCGCCAGGAATGCGACAAGGTTGGCAAGCGCGATCGGCATGGCGATCGACGCCGCGTCGAGATGGAGATCTTTCTGCAGGTGGGTGGCGAACATGCCGTAGACCGAATAGTAGATGACGAAGCCGCTCGCCATCCACAGGCAGGCGGTGAGAGTGTTGCCGAGAACCTGCGGGCGGAAGATTTCGAACAACGGAGCGCGAAACTCCTTGTTCTGCTCGCTCTGCAGACGGCGATTCTCCTTCCACACCGCAGGCTCCTTGACATAGATGCGGATCCAGACGACGGCCAACGCAGGCAAAATGCCGATTATTAGTAGCCCGCGCCAGCCAATCACGTCATAGAGCAGCCCGTACGCTGCGCTGGACAGCAGAAATCCGATACTCCATGAGCCTTGCAAGATGCCACTCATGATCCCGCGGGAGCGGGCGGGCCACGATTCCATCGCGAGCGCGG